>NZ_JARIDQ010000071.1 GCF_029256985.1 Otariodibacter sp.
AGAAAATGCAATCTGTGCATTGGAAAGTCCTTTTTGTTGTAAATACACAAAAAAAACACTTTGCATAGAAAAAAAGGCTAAAGTTGAAATAAACCTTCGCCATAACAGTAAGTTTTCTAGAGACATAGATTTAAAGTATATAAATTGCAATTTTTCATTATATTTATAAGAGGATTCTTCTCCAATACTTTTCTATAAAATAAAAGGCAACCTTGCTATAAGATTGCCTTAGAATATGATTGGTAATAATCAGATTATTTTCGTTCAATAATGACAGAGATTCCTTGTCCTCCACCAATGCATAAAGTCGCTAAACCCAATCTCATATCTCTATTTATCATACTATGTAATAAGGTAACTAATATTCTAGCTCCACTCGCACCAATAGGATGACCCAATGCGATAGCACCTCCGTTAATATTTACCTTACTCATATCAAAATCTAACTCTTTTCCTACAGCAATAAATTGTGCAGCAAAAGCTTCATTAGCTTCAATGAGATCAATATCATTCAATGTTAACTTAGCTTTATTTAATGCTTTCTTCGTTGCTGGTATTGGGCCTAATCCCATTACTGAAGGATCTACACCAGAATTAGCATAACTACGAATATATGCTAATGGTTTTAATCCTAATGAAAGGGCTTTACTCTCACTCATAAGTAATAATGCTGCCGCACCATCATTTATGCCAGATGCATTACCCGCAGTCACTGTTCCTTCTTTTTTAAATGCAGGTTTTAATTTAGATAAACCTTCAAGGGTAGACTCAAATTTTGGATATTCATCTGTTGTAAAAATAACATCGCCTTTTCTATTTTTTACCACAACAGGAACAATTTCTCGATCAAAAGCACCTGAGGTTATCGCCTGTTTTGCTAAAGACTGAGAACGTAACGCAATATTATCTTGTTCTTCTCTTGTAATACCATATTGCTCAGCTACATTTTCTGCAGTTATTCCCATATGGTAATGATTTATAGCACAGGTTAAACCATCTTCAATCATTGAGTCTCTTAAAGATAAGTTACCCATTTTTGCTCCTAATCGTACTTTACTGTCTAATATATGCGGAGCTTGGCTCATGTTTTCCATACCGCCAACAACAACAATATCTGCATCTCCACTTGTTATAGCTTGAGCTCCTAACACTACACTTTTTAACCCTGAGCCACATACTTTATTAATTGTCAATGCAGAGATTTGTTCAGGAATACCTGCCTTCAACGCTGACTGTCGAGCAGGGTTTTGCCCCAGCCCTGCTTGTAATACGTTTCCCATAATAATTTCATCTACAGATGATGGAGCTAAATCTACTCTTGCCATGACCTCTTTAATTACAGTCGCACCAAGATCAACCGCACTAACTTTAGCAAGAGAGCCATTAAAACTTCCAATCGCCGTTCTAGCCGCACTAACAATAACAACATTATTCATTTTTGTTCTCCTTAAGAATTAATTATAGAAAATACAATCCGATAACAAATATTGGCGTAGTGAAGATCAATACAGTCATGCAATACCCCATAATATCTCTCACACCTAATCCAGCGATACCGAGTGCAGGTAATGCCCAGAAAGGTTGTGCCATATTCATCCACTGCTCACCATATGCAATTGCCATCGCTGATTTACCAAGATCTGCACCTAATGCTTGTGCTGCAGGAATAACAAATGGACCTTGAATCACCCAATGACCACCACCGGAAGGTACTGCAAAATTAATTAAGGCTGAGCTGAAAAAAGTTAAAAGAGGAAATGTATCTTTATTTGCGATATTGATGAAAAATTCAGTGATAAGTCCACCTAATCCTGAATGCTCCATCATTAATTGAACACCCGCATAGAATGGGAATTGAATTAGAATACCTGCGGTACTTCTAGTTGCATTTACAATGGCTCTCATATAGGACATTGGAGAACCATGTAAGATAATACCAGTTATAAGAAATATAAAATTCACGTTATTGATCGTTAAATTAAAACCATTCTTATAAAAGTTTATACCTAAATAAATATATCCTAATCCACCAATGATATAAGCTAAAACTCGACTTTCTTCTAAACGCTCTGCAAATGTTGCAGATAAAGATAATTCTTTTTTAAAACTAGGCTCTGGAGCAAGTAAACTAGGATCTATGCTTCTAACATTTCCCTCCTTCGGAGTCATCATTAATGTAATTAAAGGTAATAAAAATAATAATGAACCAATAATAAATAAGTTGTATCCAGAAAATAATGTCTCTGTGGCTGGTATAATTCCTTGAGGATTAGCATCAGTCACCATCAAATGTGCAACAGGATTACCTGGCGTAGCTGCAAGTAACGGCATAGAACCAGATAATCCACCACCCCAAGTCATAAAACCAATATAAGCACAGGCAATTAAAAGAGCATAATCGGTTCCCTTAATTCTCCGAGCAACTTCTTTAGCAAACATCGCACCAACAACGAGACCAAATCCCCAATTGATAATACAGGCTAATCCTCCCATAAATGTTACAAGCATTACACCTTGAGCAGGAGTCCTAGCTATAGATGCAGCTTGTCCCAAAAATGACTTGATTTGAGGAGATGAGGCTAAAGCATTACCCGTTACAACAATTAAAGCCATTTGCATTCCAAAACCAAGTAAATTCCAGAATCCATCACCCCACATATTAACTAAATCAACAGGAGTGCTATCGGTAAGCCCTAAAGCAAATAAGAAGGTTAGAAATGTAAGAAGTACTGCAAAAATAAGAGGATCTGGTAGATATTTACTGACAATATAAGTCATTAATCGAGATACTTTGCTAATCATAATCACAATCCTCTTTGGCTAAGTTTCATTTCATGAATATCATCAGCAATCGTAAAATCTGCTTCTGTATTATTTCTAATTGTTTCTATATCAACTCCAGGTGCGAATTCAGCTAAAATAAGCTTTTTGTCCACAAAGTTAAAAACTGCAAGCTCTGTTACAATCGTAGAAACTTTACTTTTAGCGGTTAGAGGCAAAGTACATTTTTTAAGAATTTTAGAAGTTCCAGCCTTAGTGCAATGTTCCATTCCGATGATAACCTTTTTAGCACCAGTCACTAAATCCATAGCTCCCCCCATTCCTGGAACCATTTTCCCAGGAACCATCCAGTTTGCTAGATTAGCTTCTTGATCAACCTCTAATCCTCCTAACACACAGGCATCCACATGCCCTCCCCGAATTAAAGCAAATGAGAATGCACTATCAAATGTTGCACCGCCTTTTTTAATTGAACATGGCTGTCCTCCTGCATTGACTATATTAGGATTTGCCATATCTGGATTAAAAGCAACTAATCCTAAAAAACCATTTTCAGATTGCAATGTAATATTAATATCATTTGGTAAATAATTAGCAACTTGTGTAGGTAATCCAATACCGAGGTTCACAATATCACCGTCTTTTAACTCCATGGCAATTCGTCTAGCAATTAACTCTTTAGCATTCATTTCAATATTCCTCTTAGTTATGATCTGGATAAATAATATGGTCAATAAGTGCTCCTGGAGTCACTACATCATCAGGTAACATTTCTCCAGTTCTCACAACTACATCAGCTTCAACAATTACTTTTTTTGCAGCTAACGCAATTAAAGGATTAAAATTTTGAGCAGATAATTCATAAACTAAATTACCTTCATCATCAGATCTTTTAGCTTGAACAATTGCTAAATCTGCTTTAAGAGGTAGTTCTAATAAATATTCAGAGCCATCAATCGATAATTTTTGTTTTCCTTCCTCTACTACTGTACCAAGTCCTGTTGGGGTTAATATTCCACCTAAACCAGCCCCTCCAGCCCGAACGCGTTCGGCTAATGTTCCTTGAGGAACGAGTTCTACGTCGATTTCACCAGAAATCATCTTTTTACCTGTTTCAGGATTTGTACCAATATGAGAAGCAATAACTTTTCTTACTCTGTTATGTGCAATCAATGGACCAACTCCAGTATCAACAAATGCTGTATCATTCCCAATAATAGTCAGATCTTTAACGCCTGAATCTAAAATTGCCTTGACTAATTTAGTTGGAGTTCCAATCCCCATGAAGCCACCAAACATTATGGACATACCATCAAATAAATGTTCTTTAACATTTTCTATTGAAATTCTTTTATTACTCATTGATAACCTCATTCATAATTTAATTAAAAAATTAATATTTATTAAAATAAGAAATGTATAAATTAACTTTATTTAAAACAATCAAAAATAATACAACCCTCCTTAACAATAAAGAATTGCACATGTTTGTTAATATGTATAAAAGGCTAACAGGAAAATAATAAGAAAAGAAATATTGATTTTTTAAAGCTGTATAAATTTTATTTATAGTATGAAAATTGACACAAGAATAAATTATCAGTACTCTAATAGAAAAATAATTAATTTTTTTAAAGATAGAGGTTTAAAAATGGATATACGACACTTAAGATACTTTATTTCAATTATAGATAATGATTTTAATCTTAGTAAAACATCCAAAAATCTTTATATATCTCAACCCGCACTGAGTATGATGTTAAGTGATTTTGAAAATAAAGAAAATATACAGTTATTTAAACGTTCAAAAGGGAAAATTATCGGATTAACATACATTGGTGAACATTATTATTATGATGCACAAGAAGTTGTAAAAAAATATAATGAAATGTATCTAAATCTTCATACTATGACTAAAAAGATTACAGGAAATATAATAATTGGTATTCCTCCTCTTGTTCTATCTATTGTTTTTTCTAAAATAATGCCTCAATTAATTTTAAAAAATTCCAACATAAATTTTACAATTAAGGAACAAGGTGCATATTTATTAAAAAACGAACTATTATTAGAGAATATACAGTTAGCAATTTTACTTTCACCAGAACATATATCAAAGAATATCATTGATTCTTTTGATCTACTAAATTCTGAGCTATCATTATTTATATCTCCACAACACGAATTAGCTAAAAAAGAATATATTACTTGGCAAGATCTTCATAACCAAAAAATAGCCATTTTTGATGATAGTTTTATGATACATCACCAATTAAAAGAAGCTTTTGAAAGGCACAATATTTATCCTCATTTGATTCTAAAATCTAGTTCTTGGGATTTTTTGCTAAACTCTGTTAAAATCAATAAAGAATTATTAACAATTCTTCCCCTACCCATAGCAGAACAATTTAATTCTCCTAATTTTATTTGTCGTCGTATAGAAGAACCTATCCCATGGATTGTCACTCTATGTAGATTAAAAAAGAATAACTATACTAATACAGAAAATTATATATTTGATTCCTTACTTAAATCATTTGTTAGATAAAGTTTTTAATCCACCTTTAAATCTCTTTGGCGGATACCTAATAAAAGAAGGATACCGAAATATATTATTGCAGCAAGGGTAATCAACCACAGTAGCCAATGAACTTTTCCAAAAATTGTAAGTGATGCCCATTGAATTAAATCTGGTGAAAAATAGGAAACAATTGCACCCATCATACAACCAGCAATCAATAATTTAAGGGTAAATATTGCTGTTTTTATACTCACTTTATAAATATTATTTTTTACTA
>NZ_JARIDQ010000081.1 GCF_029256985.1 Otariodibacter sp.
TTCGACTTCTTAGGTTTACGTACCTTAACCATTATCAAATGGGCGTTGGAAATGATTAACCAACGCCTAACCAAAGAAGGCAAAGATCCAGTTAGAATCGAGAGCATTCCACTGGATGATAAAAAAGCGTTTGATTTACTATTAAAATCACAAACCACTGCAGTATTCCAATTGGAATCTCGAGGGATGAAGGATCTTATTTCTCGCTTAAAACCGGACTGTTTTGAAGATATTATCGCTCTAGTTGCCCTATTCCGACCGGGGCCTCTTGAATCAGGTATGGTACAAAACTTTATCGATCGTAAACACGGCAAAGAGGAAGTATCTTACCCCGATGCACAATTTCAGCACGAATCACTTAAACCGATTTTAGACCCAACCTATGGGATTATTCTGTATCAAGAACAAGTTATGCAAATTGCACAGGTTCTTGCGGGCTATACTCTAGGTGGAGCAGACTTACTTCGTCGTGCGATGGGTAAGAAAAAGCCAGAAGAAATGGCTGCTCAACGGGAAATTTTTGAAAAAGGCGCTATCGCTAATGGTGTAGATGGTAGCCTTGCGATGAAAATCTTTGACCTCGTAGAAAAATTTGCAGGGTATGGGTTTAATAAATCACACTCAGCCGCTTACGCCCTTGTTTCTTACCAAACTCTTTGGCTTAAAGCACACTTCCCTGCTGAATTTATGGCGGCGGTAATGACCTCTGAATTGGATAACACCGATAAAATCGTCGGTTTTTATGATGAATGTATCAATATGGGATTAACGGTTGTGCCACCCGATATTAATACAGGTAAACATCGCTTTAGCGTCAATGAAAAAGGGGAAATTGTGTATGGGCTAGGGGCAATCAAAGGCGTGGGTGAAGGCCCTGTTGATGCGCTCTTAGCAGCGCGCAAACAAGGTGGATTCTTTAAAGATTTATTTGATTTAACCGCAAGAGTGGATCTTAAGAAAGTTAATCGTCGCACCTTTGAAGCCTTAATTATGTCGGGAGCCTTTGATAAATTAGGCCCACATCGTGCCGCTTTAATGAAAAATTTAGAAGATGCTTTAAAAGCCTCGGATCAACACGCAAAAATGGAAGCCCTTGGTCAAACGGATATGTTTGGTGTGCTAACCGATAGCCCAGAGGAAGTCCAAAATGCATATGCCAATACGCCAAAATGGAGCGAACAAGTTATCCTTGAAGGAGAAAAAGCTACGCTAGGACTTTATCTCAGTGGACATCCTATTAGTCGATTCTTGAAAGAATTATCACGCTATGCTCCTGTTCGCCTTAATGAACTGCAACCTACCTATCGAGGTCAAGTAGCTACGGTGGCTGGTATTATTATAGCATCAAGAATTACGACAACTAAAAAAGGCAATCGTATTGGTATTGCAACTATCGAAGATCGTTCGGGTAAATTGGATATTACACTCTTTTCTGAGGTCTTGGAAAATTATGGGCATCTATTACAAAATGATGAGATTATTATTGCTCAAGGTGCAATCCAATACGATGATTTTAGTGGTGGATTAAAAATGTCTGCTCGAGAAATTATTTCGTTGGAAGAAGCGCGTAATCGTTACGCAAAAAGTCTTGCTCTTGCAATATATCAAGAGCAATTAACTCCACAATTTATTAAAACATTGATGACGATTATTACTCCTCATAAAGAAGGAATTTTACCATTACATTTCTATTACCAAAGTCAAGATGCTAGGGTGTTAGTTTCTAGCGGAGTTGAATGGCGAATTACACCTACTGAGCAAATGCTTACAGAGTTAAAAAACTTATTAGGCGAAACTGCTGTTGAATTGGAATTTGAATAATTATTTATTGAAGGATATTGCATCATGTTACGCTGTTTATATATTTTATTAAGCTATCTTATTCAGCCATTTGTATTGGTTTTTATGTGGAGAAGAGGGTTTTTGCAACCAGAATATCGATACCGTTTATGTGAGCGTTATGCCTTTTATAAAAATTTAAAAAAGCCTCTTTCAAAAGGAATTGTAATACACGCTGCATCAGTTGGTGAAGTTATTGCAGCTACGCCTCTTATCAAAAAAATAAAAGAATACTACCCTCAACTACCTATTACCATTACAACGGTTACACCAACAGGCTCTAGTCGAGTTAAGGCTGCTTTTGGGAATGAGGTTTATCACTTTTATTTACCTTATGATCTACCTGATGCTGTTAAGCGATTTCTTAATTTTGTGGAACCAAAACTTTTCATTGTGATAGAAACAGAATTATGGCCTAACTTAATCCACCAGATTCATACAAGAAAGATCCCTTTTGTGATCGCTAATGCTCGACTTTCTCCTCGTTCAGCTAAACGTTATGGGTGGATTAAATCGCAATTGCAACCTATGTTGAATGAGATTGATCTTATTCTTGCCCAAGATAAAGTGAGTGCAGATCGTTATTTAGCATTAGGGTTTAATCCTGATAATTTAATCAACACAGGAAATCTAAAATTTGATTTAGAGGTTACTCCAGAGCTTCGTAACAAGATCATCGAAACCAAGAATGAATTACATATTGGACAACGTTTAATATGGATAGCAGGTAGCACTCATGAAGGCGAAGAAAAAATAATTTTAGAAGCTCATCAGCAATTGCTCAATAAATATAAAAACTTACTTCTAATTCTTGTTCCTCGTCATCCTGAACGTTTTGAAGAAGTAGAAAATCTACTTAAAAAAACACAGATTTCTTATGTGAAGCGGTCAAATAAACAAGAAGTTTTGCAAAATAGCGAAGTATTGTTAGGCGATACCATGGGTGAAATGATGTTACTATATGGTTTGGCTCAAATTGCATTTATTGGTGGAAGTTTAGTTAAACATGGTGGACATAATCCTCTTGAGCCTATCGCATTTAAAATTCCTGTTATTTCTGGTCGCCATACATTTAATTTTCCAGAAGTGTTCACTAAATTACGTAATGTAAATGGTGTTATTGAAATTGAAAATAAACAACAATTAATAAAAGCAGTAAGTAAATTACTAGATAATCCTGAATTTGGTAGAGAGATTGGCCATGCTGGATTTAGTGTTTTAAAAGAGAATCAAGGTGCTTTAGCTCGTCATCTTGATTTATTAGCCCATTATCTTAAATAAAAAGAAGAATATTATGACTGTAATTTATGCCGGTACATTTGATCCTATCACTAATGGACATTTAGATATTATTCAACGAGCATCGATTCTTTTCCCAAAAATTATCGTTGCTGTTGCAGAAAATACAACAAAAAGACCATTGTTTGATCATCAACAGCGAATAAAATTAACTCAAGAGAGTTGTAAAGACATAGCTAATGTTGAGGTCATTGGATTTAACGGATTATTGGCCGATCTTGCTAAATCCTATGGATCTAAAACTCTAATTAGAGGAATTAGAGGAAGTGATGATATTGATTACGAAATTCAACTTGCTCAATTAAATAATCGTCTCTTAGAAGAATTAGACACTGTATTTTTGCCATCTTCCGTAGAATGGCGTTATTTATCATCTACTATGGTGAGAGAGATTTACTTTCATCAAGGTGATGTTGCACAATTTGTTCCATTGGCTGTCAACAACGTTCTTACTCAATTAGGAAAATAAAATGACTCAATATGATAAACAAAATTTAATTTGGATAGATCTTGAAATGACTGGACTCGATCCAGAAAAAGAACGGATTATTGAAATCGCTACGATTATCACAGATAAAGATCTTAATATTCTCGCAGAAGGTCCCGTGATTGCAATAAATCAAGCGGATACATTACTGGAGAATATGAATGAATGGTGTGTAAAAACACATACCGAAAATGGCTTAGTGGAAAGAGTTAAACAAAGTAAACTAACAGAGCGAGCTGCAGAATTACAAACTATTGATTTTCTAAAAAAATGGGTACCTAAAGGTGCTTCACCAATTTGTGGTAATAGTATTGCTCAGGATAAACGTTTCCTATATAAATATATGCCTGACCTAGCCGACTATTTTCATTACAGACATTTGGATGTCAGCACATTGAAAGAGCTTGTCAGTCGTTGGAAACCTGAACTTTTAACTCAATTTTCTAAGAAAAATACCCATCTTGCTTTGGATGATATTCGGGAATCCATTGAAGAGCTAAAATTTTATAGACAAAATTTTATTCGTTTAGATTAAACTAATAATGGTAAATAATGACTAACAAAAATCAATTCTATCTTCAAAATGAAGCAGAACTCTTAAAATTTGGTAAATCACTTGCTGAAGTGTTAAAAATAAGTTTGGATACTAATGACAGCCCCCTTGTTATTTACCTTAATGGAGAACTTGGTGCAGGAAAAACAACATTAACACGTAGCATTGTTCAATCATTTGGGCATAAAGGCAATGTAAAAAGCCCAACTTATACGTTAGTCGAAGAGTATCCTTTATCACCTTATACTCTGTATCATTTTGATTTATATCGTTTAACCGATCCTGAAGAATTAGAATTTATGGGGATTCGAGATTATTTTCGTCCTAAAACACTTTGTCTATTAGAATGGGCAAGTAAGGGACAAGGTATGATTCCAGAAGCCGATTTGATTATTCAGATTGATTATGAAAATGAGGGAAGAAGAATTGAATTACTTCCTCAAAATAAAAAAGGACAACATATTTTTACAAAATATTTAACCAATCTAACCGCTATTACTTAGGATAAAGAATGAAAGATAAATTTTTAGCCAGTTTAATGATTTCTACTTGCTTATTATTCAGTAGTTTAAGTTATGCTAAAACCATTGTAGCTATTGATGCAGGGCATGGGGGAAAAGATCCAGGAGCAATAGGAAAAACAATCGGACTTAAAGAAAAAGATGTTACACTTGCTATCGCTAAAGAATTGAAACGTTTACTTGATAGAGATCCTAACTTCAAAGCAGTTATGACTCGAAGTACTGATTACTTTATTCAACTTCCTAATCGTACTGAAATTGCTCGAAAGAATAAAGCAAATTATTTAGTTTCAATTCATGCAGATACTTCGCCAGTTTCCAATAATTTAAAAGGTGCATCTATTTGGGTTTTATCTAATCGTCGTGCTAATGATGAATTAGGTAAATGGTTAGAAGATCATGAAAAACAATCTGAGTTACTTGGTGGAGCTGGCTCAGTATTATCTAATGCTAATGAACGTTATCTAAGTCAAACCGTATTAGATCTTCAATTCTCACATTCACAGCGATCTGGATATGAATTGGGTAAAACAGTATTAAATAAATTAAGTAGAGTGACATCTCTCGCAAAAAAAGAGCCTCAACATGCAAGTTTAAGCGTATTGCGGTCACCTGATATTCCATCTATTTTGGTGGAAACTGGATTTTTATCTAACCCAACAGAAGAAAAAAGATTGGCAACAACAGCTTATCGCCACCAACTAGCTCAAGCTATTTATAATGGATTAGTGGAATATAACCGTAAGAACCCAATAGAAACGATACCTAAATCTAGCTCTCAGAAAGCAAGTCGTTCAAAAGTATCCTCAACCTCTACTGCAAGTTATCATATTGTACAGCAAAATGAGACTCTGTATTCAATTTCCGTAAAATATCATACAACACCTCAAAAATTGAGTGATTTGAATCATATCAAAAATAATAAAATTATTGTTGGTCAAAAATTGAAATTAAAATAATTCTACTTTATAGAAAAGCCCTATAAGTCATACTCAACTTATAGGGCCTAATACTATTGGAGCAAATTAAAATTAAATTGAATAATCTTCTATTCCATCTCCCATTTTACCTTGCAATAAAAATTGCTTAGTCCGTTCTTCTTGTGGTCGATTGAAAAATTCATAAGCTGTATTTTGCTCAACGATATAACCTTTATCCATGAAGATAACACGATCAGCAACATCTCGAGCAAAAGCCATTTCGTGAGTAACGATAATCATTGTCCAACCTTCGTTAGCTAATACTCGTAACACTTGCAAAACTTCACCAACTAACTCAGGATCTAGTGCTGAGGTTGGTTCATCAAGTAAAATTAAATCGGGTTTGACCGCCAATGCTCGAGCAATACCAACTCGTTGCTGTTGCCCGCCAGAAAGCTGAGAGGGATATAACTCAGCCTTATCCGCCAAGCCGACTTTTTTAAGAAGACTCAAAGCCTGTTCTTTTGCTTCTTCTTTTGATTTCTTCTGTACAACAACAGGCCCCTCCATTACGTTTTCTAACGCAGTACGGTGAGGAAATAAATTATATTGTTGAAATACCATTGAAGAACGAAGACGAAGTGCCATCACATCAGATTTATGCAGTTTCTTTGAGAAATCAATATCTAGCTTACCATCAGTAAAATGTAGAGTGCCTTGATCGGGAGTTTCCAGCAAATTTAAGCAACGCAAAAAAGTCGTTTTACCTGAGCCAGATGGACCAAGAATTGCAATAACTTCGCCTTTCTCAATTGTCAGATCAATTCCTTTGAGAACTTCGTTATCTTTAAAACGTTTATGAATATTTTTAATTTCTAACATACCATTCCCTATGCTGTTACAGATGTCTAGAAAGACGAGTTTCCAATCGTTGTTGGAAAAGCGATAGCACAAAACAAATAATCCAATAGATCAGTGCAGCCTCACTATAAACTAAGATAAACTCGTAAGAGGCTGATGCCACATTTTGTGCAATACGAAATAGCTCAGTTACCAACACTAACGATGCTAATGACGTGTCTTTGACGGTACTAATAAAAGTATTGGCGAGTGGTGGTACAGATACTCTCATTGCTTGCGGAATAATAGTTCGAGTGAAGGCTTGATAGTAATTCATTCCAATCGCATAGGAAGCCTCCCATTGTCCTTTTGGAATAGAAAGAATCGCTGCACGAACAGTTTCTGAAGCATAAGCACCAATATTGATCGAAAAGGCAATAATTGCAGTTGGGAAAGGATCTAATATTACGCCAACTTCAGGCAGTCCATAGAAAATAATAAATATCTGCACCAACATTGGAGTACCACGAATCAGTGAAACATAGATTCGACATATCCTATCTAGAATACGATGCCCTAAACTATGAGATGGCATCGTTCTAACTATCGCCACAAGTACAGCAATAAGTAAACCACCTAAAAACGAGATAATCGCCAAAGGAATTGTGCTTACAATTGTTGCCTCCAACATAGGCAAAAACGAGCTGATTACTAAATCAGCTCGATCTTCTGTCATAAAAGGCAAATTTGCTAATAAATTATTCAGTAATGTCATCACCAAACCATTTGATTGAAATTTGTTTTAAAGTGCCATCTTTACGCATTTCAGTTAAAGCTTGGTTCACTTTATTTACAATATCTTCTTCACCTTTTAAGAAAGCAAAGCCTGACCCCACTTTATCTGTTGATTCAACTGCAATTTTAAGTCCTGCATTTGGCATTTTTTGGAAATAATCTAAAATTGCTAATTTATCATTGACTGTAGTATCAATACGTTTTTGACGAATTAATTCTAAAGCTTGTGCTAAACCATCAACTGTAACTAATTTTGCACCATTACTTGTTGCAATTTTAGAATAGTTACTGGTTAAAGATTGCCCTGCTTTTTTACCTTTTAAATCTTCGAAACTCTTAATACTATCGTCACCATCATTAACTACAATCACTGCATTAGAATAGTCATAAGAGTCACTATAGATATATTTTTTTAAACGTTCTGGGCTTGCGTTAGTTTGATTAGCAATCACATCAAAACGTTGTGCATTTAATCCAGCATACATAGCATCCCATTGAGTTTCTTGGAATTCAATTTTCAAGCCAAGACGTTTCGCTACTTCCTCAATTACTTCAACATCAAATCCTGTCAATTTACCTGTTGAATCGTGAAAAGTAAATGGAGGATATGTTCCTTCTGTTCCAACAAGTAATGTTTTATTTTGCTCAATACGGTCACTAATAGGACCTGCACTCACATTTGCAATCATTGCAAAGGCAAAAGTTGATAGTGCTAATTTTTTAAATAATTTCATAATAATTCCTTACCCTAGATTAAACTTGTTTAAAAAACAAATTCATTATAGGAATGATTTATAACAGGTAAAATAACCTATACCTTCCCATTATAACTAAAAAGCATAAGAAAAGCTTACTCTAAATTTTGAATTTGCTCACGCATTTGTTCAATTAATACCTTCAATTCTACTGCTGAATTTGTTACTTCCGCATTGATGGATTTAGATGCTAATGTATTCGCCTCTCGATTTAGCTCTTGCATCATAAAGTCTAATTTACGACCCACTGCTCCACCCTTATTTAAAATTGAAGTTGTTTCTTTTACATGAAGTTGTAAGCGATCTAATTCTTCTGCTACATCAACACGCTGTGCCAATAACACCATTTCTTGTTCTAAACGTTGCGGATCAATCTGCAAATTCAACTCATCAAAGCGTTGTTGTAAACGATCTTTTTGCCATTGTAATACAGCTGGCATTTGATCTTGTACTTTACTTACTTCGACTGCAATCGCATCTAAACGTTGTTGAATCAAATTGCAAAGGCTCTCACCTTCACGACCTCGCATTGCAATAAAATCTTGTACGATCTGCTCAAATCCAGCCATTAAATCTTTGCTAATTTGATCTAAATCTTGATTTTGTGTATCCACAACACCGGGGAAACGCAATACATCAACTAGATTAATTTCCCCTTCATTTGCTGTTTCTTTTAGCCATTGAAGGGATTTAATCACTTGCTGTGCATAGTCATGATTCAATACCAAGCTATTATTCTGAGTATTACTTAGCTCAATACGCAAGCTACACTCGACTTTACCTCTCGTTAAAGAGGCACGAAGTTTTTCACGCAAGCTCACTTCTAAATGACGAAAAGCTTCAGGTAAGCGGAAGTAAGTTTCTAAAAAACGTTGATTAACGGAACGAAGTTCCCATACTGCATTTCCCCACTCTTTTTTAAGCTCTAAATGGGCAAAAGCTGTCATACTATAAATCATGGTATTTTCTCTATTTAACGAAATTTGGCATATTGTACTGGTTATTCTGATAAAATAGGGGAAATTTTTACAAAAAAGGAATAAATATGCGTCCAAATAACCGTCAAATCAATCAAACTCGTCCTGTTACTATCACCCGTAATTACACTCGCTATGCAGAAGGCTCCGTTTTAATTGAGTTTGGCGAAACCAAAGTTTTATGCAATGCAACCGTTGAAGAAAATGTACCTCGTTTCTTAAAAGGCCAACAACAAGGTTGGGTTACAGCAGAATATGGCATGTTACCAAGAGCGACTCACACCAGAACACAACGTGAAGCAGCAAAAGGTAAACAAGGCGGAAGAAC
>NZ_JARIDQ010000015.1 GCF_029256985.1 Otariodibacter sp.
AATGATTTATGAATTTATATTCAATGAATTAACAGAAGAATGTCTTATTTATATATGGCATTTTTCCTAAAAGAACTTCCGTTAATTCATTCTTCCAGGCATAGTTATATTGTTACAAACCATGTCAAGCAAGTGCTTTTTCACTCTACTTAAAGTGATAATACAGTTTTTGAAAAGGTTATAACATATATTTTACAAATAATTACCTACTACTAAAATAAACTAGTATCGGCATCATACTTAAAAGACAACGCATAAATGAAAAATTGGTGGGCGATACCGGTCTCGAACCAGTGACCCCCTCCTTGTAAGGGAGGTGCTCTCCCAACTGAGCTAATCGCCCGAATGATAACACTAAGGTTATGATCGGCTGATTTAAGTCTTAAGTGGTGGGCGATACCGGTCTCGAACCAGTGACCCCCTCCTTGTAAGGGAGGTGCTCTCCCAACTGAGCTAATCGCCCACTTGAGACTTAAAATCATGGGAACTTAAACTAAAGCGTGGTGGGCGATACCGGTCTCGAACCAGTGACCCCCTCCTTGTAAGGGAGGTGCTCTCCCAACTGAGCTAATCGCCCGTTAGTTTAAGCTACAACAACAGAACAGCCTCTTTTAAAATAGAGTGGTGGGCGATACCGGTCTCGAACCAGTGACCCCCTCCTTGTAAGGGAGGTGCTCTCCCAACTGAGCTAATCGCCCGTTGTTGTGAGGGAGCATTATAGGGAGCTTAATATTTCAGTCAATCAATTTTTATAAAATTACTATTATTCGTTGTAAAAATCATCAATTTACTGCATTTTTTACTATTATTCCCGTTCAGGTAGAGTAGAATAGATCTATCTTTATCTTAATAAATAGTGAAATATAAAATGAAAATTGAAACTCTTTTTCCTTTTGACCCCAATGTAAAAGTGAGAACACGTTTTGCACCAAGCCCTACGGGTTACTTACACGTTGGTGGAGCTAGAACCGCACTTTACTCTTGGTTATATGCAAAACACAATCAAGGTGAATTTGTATTACGAATTGAAGATACCGATTTAGAACGTTCTACACCAGAAGCAACACAAGCTATTCTTGAAGGAATGGAATGGTTAAATTTATCGTGGGATCATGGACCTTTTTATCAAACTAAAAGATTCGAACGCTATAACCAAGTTATCGATCAAATGTTAGAGCAAGGGCTAGCTTATCGTTGCTATTGTACAAAAGAGCGTTTAGAAGAGCTTCGTCATACACAAGAAGCTAATAAAGAAAAACCTCGATATGATCGCTATTGCTTAACTCATCCAACACCTGATGATAAAAATGCGCCTCATGTTGTTCGTTTTTTAAATCCAACGGAAGGCTCAGTTGTTTTTGAAGATGCAGTTCGTGGTCGTATTGAAATTAGCAATAGTGAATTAGATGACCTCATTATTCGTCGTACCGATGGTTCACCAACTTATAACTTCTGTGTTGTAGTGGATGATTGGGATATGGGAATTACTCATGTTGTGCGTGGCGAAGATCATATTAACAACACTCCTCGTCAAATTAATATTTTGAAAGCGTTAGGCGCACCGATTCCTACTTATGCTCACGTTTCAATGATCTTAGGAGATGATGGGCAGAAATTATCTAAACGTCACGGTGCAGTGAGTGTGATGCAATATAGAGATGACGGCTATTTGCCAGAAGCATTAGTCAATTATCTTGTGCGTTTAGGCTGGGGACATGGTGACCAAGAAATCTTTAGTCGTGAGGAAATGATTAATTTATTTAATCTTGAAGCCGTAAGTCGCTCAGCAAGTGCTTTTAATACGGAAAAATTACAATGGGTCAATCAGCATTATATTCGTTCATTAGATCCGGAGTATGTTGCTAAACACTTAGAATGGCACATGAAAGATCAATCTATTGATTATTCAAATGGCCCAATTCTCACAGAAATTGTTAATGTGCTTGGTGAGCGTTGCAAAACTTTAAAAGAAATGGCAAATGCAAGTCGTTATTTCTATGAAGAATTTGATTATTATGAAGAAAAAGCAGCAGCTAAAAACTTTAAAGATGCAGCATTAGCACCACTTACAAAACTTTTAGAGAAACTAACCGCTTGTACTGATTGGACTGTGGAAAATATTCATGACGCAATGAACCAAACAGCTCAAGAATTAGAGATTGGGATGGGCAAAGTTGGTATGCCATTCCGTTTAGCAGTCACTGGTACAGGACAATCTCCATCAATGGATATTACTGCAAAATTGGTCGGAAAAGAACGTACTCTTGCTCGTATTCAAAAAGCGATTAATTTTATCCAAATTAATGCAAGCTAGTTTTTAAACATTTAATTGAGTGTCTAAATTTTAACATTGACAGAAAAAACGAGAGAGCATATTATCTCCCTCGTTTTGGGGATATAGCTCAGTTGGGAGAGCGCTTGAATGGCATTCAAGAGGTCGTCGGTTCGATCCCGATTATCTCCACCAAATTTAGAGAAGCTTAGATATCCTAATATCTAAGCTTTTTTCATTTCGAATTATTCCTCCTTCTGATTATACGCATACTATTGCATAATTGTGGTTTTAGATTTAGCATCTTTTCCACTCTTTAAATTAATTAAACGCCAATAAATACAAGTGATTATCAATAAATGATCCCTATTAAAAAATATTTTTGAGGTAGATCACAAAACTAGATTTTTTATGTTAATAAACTGTAAAAACCAATTATAAATTGAAGGGAATAGTGGCAAAATAGCGTAGCTTGAATTATTCGATGTATTTTATTTTCCGAGGAGGAAATTGTGCAAACTGTCAATGTTGATATTGCAATTGTGGGCGCCGGTGGTGGTGGATTACGTTCAGCTATAGCAGCCGCAGAGGCTAACCCAAATCTTAAGATTGCTTTAATCTCTAAGGTTTATCCAATGAGAAGCCATACTGTTGCTGCTGAAGGTGGGGCTGCTGCAGTGATTAAAGATACAGATTCTTACGATAAACACTTTAATGACACTGTAGGTGGCGGCGACTGGTTATGTGAACAAGATGTCGTTGAATATTTTGTGGAACATTCACCAGTAGAAATGACTCAACTTGAACGTTGGGGATGCCCTTGGAGCCGAAAAGAAGATGGTGATGTCAATGTTCGACGTTTCGGTGGAATGAAAATTGAGAGAACATGGTTCGCTGCTGATAAAACAGGTTTCCATTTATTACATACTCTCTTCCAAACCTCTATCAAATACCCTCAAATTATTCGTTTCGATGAACATTTCGTTGTTGATATCCTAGTTGATGAAGGTCAAGCTCGTGGTTGTGTTGCCATGAATATGATGGAAGGTAACTTTGTACAAATTAATGCGAATGCGGTAGTTATTGCAACTGGTGGTGGATGCCGTTCTTTCCGATTCAATACCAATGGCGGTATTGTAACTGGTGATGGTTTATCAATGGCTTATCGTCATGGCGTACCATTACGTGATATGGAATTTGTACAATATCACCCGACAGGCCTACCAAATACAGGTATTTTGATGACAGAAGGTTGTCGTGGTGAAGGTGGTATCTTAGTGAATAAAGATGGCTATCGTTATTTACAAGATTATGGTCTAGGACCAGAAACACCAATTGGCAAACCTGAGAATAAATATATGGAACTTGGTCCTCGTGATAAAGTTTCTCAAGCATTTTGGCAAGAGTGGCGTAAAGGTAATACACTAAAAACAGCTAAAGGTGTGGACGTTGTTCATTTGGATTTACGTCATTTAGGTGAAAAACATCTTACAGAACGTTTACCGTTTATCTGTGAGTTAGCAAAAGCTTATGAAGGTGTTGATCCTGTTAAAGCACCAATTCCTGTACGTCCTGTTGTACACTATACAATGGGCGGTATTGAAGTAAATCAACAAGCAGAAACAAGCATTAAAGGTTTATTCGCAGTAGGTGAATGTGCATCGTCAGGTTTACATGGTGCCAACCGCCTGGGCTCAAATTCATTAGCTGAGCTTGTTGTATTTGGTAAAGTAGCTGGTGAAATGGCCGCAAGACGTGCTGTTGAGACAACTACACGTAACCAAGCAGTAATTGATGCTCAAGCAAAAGATGTACTTGAAAGAGTATACGCACTTG
Organism: Otariodibacter sp.; assembly: GCF_029256985.1. Taxonomy (GTDB): domain Bacteria; phylum Pseudomonadota; class Gammaproteobacteria; order Enterobacterales; family Pasteurellaceae; genus Otariodibacter. The sequence continues at coordinate 4,109 of NZ_JARIDQ010000015.1, forward strand.
CTCGCCAAGAAGGAGAAGAATCTTGGTCACAAATTCGTAATGAAATGGGCGACTCAATGGAAGAAGGTTGTGGTATTTATCGTACTCAAGAAAGTATGGAAAATACTGTGGCTAAAATAGCAGAACTTAAAGAACGTTATAAACGTATTAAAGTTAAAGATAGTTCTAGCGTATTCAATACTGATTTACTTTATAAAATCGAACTTGGTTATATCCTTGACGTAGCACAATCTATTTCATCTTCTGCTGTAGAACGTAAGGAATCTCGTGGAGCACATCAACGTTTAGACTATGAAGAGCGTGATGATGTGAATTACTTAAAACATACTTTAGCTTTCTATAACGCTGATGGTGCACCAACTATCAAATATAGTGATGTAAAAATTACTAAATCACAACCAGCTAAACGTGTGTATGGTGCAGAAGCAGAAGCATTAGAAAAAGCAAATCAAGGCAAGTAAGTAAGGGGTATAAAATGGTTAATAAAAATAAAATGACGGTAGAAGTCCTTCGTTATAACCCAGAACAAGATAATGAACCTTTCTTGAGTAAGTACGAAGTACCTTATGATAGTCAAACCTCTCTACTTGATGCTTTAGGTTATATCAAAGATGAATTAGAACCAGAACTTTCATACCGTTGGTCTTGCCGTATGGCTATTTGTGGTTCTTGCGGGATGATGGTAAATGGTAAACCGAAATTAGCGTGTAAAACTTTCTTACGTGACTACAGTGGTTATATGCGTATTGAACCTCTCGCTAATTTCCCTATTGAGCGTGATTTAGTGGTTGATTTAAGCCACTTTATTGAAAGCTTGGAATCAATAAAACCATATATTATTGATAACAAAGCACCAGAATTAGATGGGAATCCTCACCCTTCAGCTGAACTGGCAAAAAGCCGAACAAAACAAACACCAGCTCAGTTAGAAAAATACCGTACGTTTTCTATGTGTATTAACTGTGGGTTATGTTACGCTGCCTGTCCGCAATTTGGTTTAAACCCTGAGTTCGTAGGTCCTGCGGCACTAACACTTGCTCACCGCTATAATCTAGACAATCGTGATAATGGTAAAGCAGATCGTATGAAGATTATCAATGGTAAAAATGGTGTTTGGAGTTGTACCTTTGTTGGTTATTGTTCTGAGGTTTGTCCAAAACATGTTGATCCAGCATCAGCTGTTAACCAGGGTAAAGTAGAAAGCTCTATAGATTATGTCTTTGCAATGTTAAAACCGCAAAAGTAAGGAGAATGTGAAATGACAACAACAACAAGTAAACGCAAAAAATATGTGCGTGAAGTGAAACCAACATGGTGGAAACGGTTAGATTTTTACAAACTCTATATTGCTCGTGAAGCAACCTCGGTTCCTACTTTATGGTTCTGTTTAGTACTACTATATGGTGTGATTAGTTTAGGAAATGGAAGAGCTGGCTTTTTTGATTTTGTTAGTTTTTTACAAAACCCTATTGTTGTGATATTGAATATTATTGCATTAGCAGCTGCCGTATTAAATACAGTGACTTATTATAAGATGGTACCAAAAGTACTTAACATAATAGTAAAAAATCAAAGACTAAATCCAAATATAATTACCTTAAGCTTATGGGCTTTAACCGCTATTGTTAGCGTAGTAATTTTAATTTTGATGTATATCTAGGGGGAAAAATGAAAGAAGCACCTAAACGTTCTAATGAGCCAGTAGTATGGTTATTATTTGGAGCAGGAACAACTGTTACCGCTATTCTTTTTCCAGTACTAATTTTATTGATTGGTTTTCTACTCCCATTTGGTTTGATTAGCCCTGAAAATGTTATTGGATTCGTCTCATTTTTACATAGTTGGATTGGGAAATTAGCAATTTTAATTGTGTTGGTATTTGCAGTATGGGGAGCAATGCATCGTATTCATCATGGTATGCATGATTTTAAACTTCATATACCTGCTGGTGGTATAATATTTTATGGATTATCTGCACTTTATAGTGTATTAGTATTTTTTGCAGTTATTAATTTATAATATTTATCTTATATATAAAAACGGAGAACTAGTAATAGTTCTCCGTTTTTATATGAAAGAATGACTATAACTTTTTCAGGTTTAAGCTTCAATTCCTTCAAATAATGCTGTGCTTAAATATCTTTCAGCTGCGGATGGTAAAATAACCACAATAGTTTTATCTGCGAATTCTGGTAGCTTAGCAATACGATCTGCTGCTGCAACAGCAGCACCAGATGATATTCCCGCTAGAATTCCTTCTTCTGACATTAATCGACGTGCTGTTTGAATTGCTGTTTCACTATCAACTGTTTCCACGCGATCAATTAAATTTAAATCTAAATTTTTAGGAATAAAACCTGCTCCAATACCTTGAATTTTGTGAGATCCCGGTTTTATTTCTTCACCATTTAATGTTTGTGTGATTACTGGTGATTCTTCAGGTTCAACTGCTACACTAATAATTTTTTTATTTTGTTGTTTAAGATAACGAGTAGCGCCTGTAATAGTTCCACCTGTTCCAACACCAGCTACAAATACATCTACTTTCCCATCTGTATCATTCCAAATTTCTGGTCCTGTTGTTTGTTCGTGAATAGCTGGGTTAGCAGGGTTTTCAAATTGTTTCAGCATAACGTAATGTTCAGGATTACTTGCAATAATTTCTTCAGCTTTTGCAATTGCTCCTCTCATACCTTTGACGCCTTCAGTTAAAACTAAAGTAGCCCCTAATCCTCTTAATAAACGACGACGCTCAATACTCATCGTTTCGGGCATAACAATTGTTAATTTATAACCTCTTGCTGCTGCAACATATGCCAAGGCAATTCCTGTATTGCCGCTTGTTGCATCCACAATTTCTTTATCCTTAGTTAAAATACCATCTTTTTCAGCTTGCCATACCATATTTGCACCAATACGGTCTTTAAGGCTAAAACTTGGGTTTCTTGATTCAATCTTAGCTAAGATATTACCATTTTTACCAAAGTTTTTTAAGCGAACAAGAGGGCTATTACCAATTGCTTCTGAATGATCTGAATGAATTTTCATGATGATTTCCTCCTAAATGAATTGAAGACAGAATACTTAATTTCCATAAAATGTTAAGAATATAATATCTATTTTATATAACTAAATAATATATAACCTTAAAAAACATGAGGTAATCAAAAAGTACATTTCACAATAAAATTGAAAAAATCAACGCAAATGCCTTCAATTTCTTGTAGAATAGCGAATTTTTAATTAATTAAGGAGTATTTATGGATTTCCCTATTTGCCCAAAGTGTAAAAGTGAAAATACTTACCATGACTCTATCCAATTTGTTTGTCCTGATTGTGCTTACGAATGGACAGGAGATGAAATTGAAGAACAAGATGATAATACATTGATTGTAAAAGACAGCAACGGGAATTTATTATCTGATGGCGATGATGTTTTACTCATCAAAGACTTAAAATTAAAAGGTTCATCAGAAGTCTTAAAGAAAGGGACTAAATTTAAAGGTATTCGTCTTGTATCTGGTGATCATAATGTTGATTGTGGAAAATTATTACTTAAATCAGAATTTTTGAAAAAAGCCTAAATATACTTCATCAAATTATCGAATGGACACTTTTAGTGTCCATTTTTCTTTGCGTAAGAATCAACCTGTGATTTGCAAAATTTTGATCCATTCTGACCGCTTGCACGAAAATATATCTTTTTAATTCAAATATTGATTGAACTAATTGAATAAATAAACATTTATTATGAATAAATATTTATTTTGTATATTTACACTGTTTTCTGTGAAGTTTAACTTGAAAGCAATCGTTTGCTCATTTAAACTTAGTCGCCTACTTCTAGTAAAGGTTAATGGCGACTCGAAAGTACCAACCAAACAGATTCTATAGGAGTAAAATATGTTTGAACCTGCAATTCTTGTACTCGCAGACGGTTCAGTGTTCCACGGTAAGTCTATTGGCTATCAGGGACATACAATCGGAGAAGTTGTATTTAATACAGCAATGACGGGTTACCAAGAAATTCTCACCGATCCTTCATATACTAGCCAAATTGTTACCCTCACTTATCCTCATATAGGAAACACGGGCACGAATAACGAAGATGAAGAATCTAATCGGGTTTATGCCTCAGGATTAATTATTCGAGATCTTCCCCTCTTACACAGTAACTTCCGCTCCAATTCTTCTCTTTCTGATTATCTTATTCAACATAAAATCGTTGCGATTGCTGATATTGATACTCGCCGTTTAACACGAATTTTGCGTGATAAAGGTGCTCAAGCTGGTTGTATTTACGTTGGCACAGACGAAACCAAAGCGTTAGCACTCGCACAAAGCTTTGGCTCAATGGCAGGAAAAGATCTAGCAAAAGAAGTCACTTGCAAAGAGCTTTATCAATGGAAAGAAGGGGAATGGAAACTTGGACAGGGCTACATTCCGCAACAAAAAACAGAATTTCATGTTGTCGCTTATGATTTTGGTGTAAAACGTAATATCTTGAGAATGTTAGCTGAGAGAGGATGTCGTTTAACGGTTGTACCTGCAACTACTTCAGCAGAAGCCGTACTTGCATTAAATCCAGATGGTATTTTCCTATCTAATGGACCAGGTGATCCCGAGCCTTGTGAATATGCAATCACAGCAATTAAAAAGTTATTAGCCACTAAAAAGCCAATCTTTGGCATTTGCTTAGGGCATCAATTACTGGGATTAGCAACAGGCGGTAAAACGAAAAAAATGGCATTTGGGCATCACGGGGCAAATCATCCTGTACAAGATCTTGAAACACA
>NZ_JARIDQ010000065.1 GCF_029256985.1 Otariodibacter sp.
GTCAAAAAAGTCGTTCCTGATGCAGAATGTATAAAAGTCCCAATGGCTGATGGCGGTGAGGGAACAGTACAATCATTGGTTGATGCTTTATCTGGTCAGTTATTATCTGTTGATGTTACCGATCCTCTGGGACAGAAAATCACTGGATTTATTGGTGTTTCAGGGGATAAAAAGATTGCCATTATAGAAATGGCAGCAGCATCAGGATTGCATCTTGTGCCAATTGAACAACGTAATCCTCTCAAAACAACCAGTTATGGTACTGGTGAGTTAATTCGATATGCCCTTGATTTAGGTGTGGAGAAAATTTTGCTTGGTATTGGTGGTAGCGCAACTAATGATGGTGGTGTTGGAATGTTGCAGGCCCTTGGTGCTAAATTTTTAGATATCCAAGGAACGGAGATTGCTTGGGGCGGGGAACAATTAGTTAATATTGCCCATATTGATTTATCTTGTTTAGATTCACGACTTCAATCGGTAAAAATCGAAGTCGCCTGTGATGTTGATAATCCACTTTGTGGGCAATACGGTGCCTCAGCAATTTTTGGTCCACAAAAAGGCGCTACACCAGAAATGGTCGCTATTTTAGATAATGTCCTTTTACATTTTTCTGATATTGTAGAGAAAGAACTATTGCTCAATATTCGAGATAAAGCAGGATCAGGTGCAGCAGGTGGAATGGGTGGCGGTTTGCAATTACTTTCTAATGTCGAATTAAAAGCAGGTGTTGATATTGTGATTGAAGCGGTCAGTTTGTCAGAAAAAATTGCAAATGCTGATCTTGTAATTACAGGAGAGGGAAGAATGGATGCTCAAAGTATTCATGGTAAAACGCCGATTGGTGTTGCAAAAATAGCGAAACAATATAATAAACCAATCGTGGCTATTGTAGGTTCACTAAGAGATGATTATGAAGTGGTATATGACTATGGTATTGATGCTGTATTCCCTATTATTCGTCAGGTCAGTACATTATCAGATACGTTAAATCAGGCAGAAGAGAATCTAATATCAACCGCTCAAAATGTGGCAAGGTTGTATCGGTTAAGATAAGTTTTGGTTAACTGGAATTATTTAACTAAAAATTACGCTAGTTAGATGATAATGTTATCCAACTAGCGTAATTAATTTATACCTTAGTTTTTATTACGGTGTCTTTGTAAGAAATATACAAGTATAAGTAATAATGCACAAGCTAATGAAATTATAAATAGTGTTCCAAAGAAACCATTCCATTTAAAGTTTTCAATAACAAGTGATAATGGTAAACCTGCGACAGCAGCCCCGATATAAGCAAACAAGCTAACAAAACCTGTTGATGCTCCAGCTGCATTTTTATGTGAATTTTCTGCGGCAGCCATTGCTATAAGGAATTGTGGTCCAAAGATAAAGAATCCCATTAAGAAGAATAAAGCAGACATTACGAATCCATCATTACTAGGAACAAACCATAGTGCTAATGCGACAGCAATAATTCCAACCACATAGATTATATTCATTTGAGTGCGGTTTCCTTTGAAGAATTTGTCTGAACCCCAACCAGCAAAGAGAGCTCCTAAAAAACCACCTACTTCAAAGAATGCAACGCTTGTATTTGCTTCTAATAGATCATATCCATGTGTTTCTGTAAGATACAAATTTCCCCAGTCGTTGATTCCTGTACGAATGATATATACCAAACCGTAAGAAATTGCTAATGCCCAAATAATACTATTTTTGAAAACATAAACTTTTAATATTTCCCAAGTTGATAATCCTACCCCTGTACTTTCATGTTCTTTTTCAGCAACGTCATCTCGCCATTCTCCAACAGTAGGTAATCCCATAGAAGTAGGACGATCTCTTAATAAGAAACATAATCCAATACCGATTACTACAGCAATAACTCCAGGCACAAACATACCGTATCGCCATCCCCAAGCTAATGTTACAGCACCAGCAATAATTGGAATTAATGCACCACCTAAATTATGTGAGGTATTCCAAATAGCCCACCATAAACCACGTTCATTTCTAGAGTACCAAGTGTTTAGAATTTTTGCACATGGAGGCCATCCCCAACCTTGAAAAAAAGCATTTATCATCCATAAAATGACAAACATAATCACAGATGAACTCATTCCAAAAATGATGTTTACAATCCCTGTTGCAATTAGACCTAGTCCCATAAAATAACGAGGATTAGAACGATCACCAATTACACCAGAAAGAAATTTAGAAATACCATAAGTCAAGTAAAATGCTGTACCCATCATACCAATATCGGCTTTTTCTAATCCAAGATCGGTTAGCATTTCAGGCATAACAAAGTTAAAGCCTTTTCGGGTAAAATAGAAAACAGCATACCCAATATAGCTCACGATCATTAAATGAAGTCGCCAATAACGATATGTAGCATCAATTTCTGATTTTGTCTTTGTAACTGGAATATCCGGGGCTTCACTGAAAAAAGACATAAGTTATTTCTCCTTAAATTCAAATGAATATTAATATTTTTGTTACTTTCGTAACCGTAGAATGGATTTTTTGTTAGAATAAAAACAAGTATTAAGTATTTATAGTTTATATTGATTCTAATGTTATAAAATTGACATTGATCACAGAAATAAAACTTTTTTTCTTTAATAATATATTTAGTATTTTTAACTACTTAAGAGAAAATATCGTGGTGGTTAATTTAGCTAAGTGTATAGATCATATAGTACTTATTGAAGATAAAATCAAAGGGAAAGTTAAATTGTCTTCTAATAAAGTAATACAATCCTATTTTGAGAGCTTATATATAGTTATATGCTTTATTGATATTACATTGGCCAAATAAATATTACTAATTTATATGTTATACAATAAAAAGGAGTATCTTTATTATGGTATCTCGTTTACAAAAATTAGAATTTTTGTTGAAACAGAAAAATCAAATTCATTTAAGAGAAGCTTCTGAACTACTAGGTGTATCTGAAATGACTATTCGTAGAGATATTAATAGTGGAAATACTCCTTTTAATTTACTTGGCGGATATATTATTTTTGCTCAAAAAGATAAAAATAATTATCATGTTATTGAACAACAATCTAAACATATTAGTGAAAAACTTAAATTAGGAGAAAAAGCAGCAAAACTAATAGAGGAAGATGATATTGTTTTTTTTGACTGCGGTTCAACAATTCCATTTGTAGCATCACAAATTGATGATGCTCTACGTTTTACTGCTATTTGCTGTTCCTTAAATACTTTTAATATCTTAATCGAAAAGCCAAACTGTAAAGTTATTTTAATTGGAGGAGAATATACTCCTAATAATGCAGCATTTTCTCCTTTGAATTATCAAAATGATCTTGATCTTTTATTTACAGACAAGGCATTTATTTCTGCAGCAGGAATTAGTCAGGAGAAAGGCGCAAGTTGTTTTGAGCTATCTGAGGCAAATATCAAGCGGCAGGCCATGAAAAAAACAAAACAAGCAATACTTATTGCAGATCAATCTAAACAAGATAAAGTGTACACAGCATTTATTTGTCAACTGTCAGAATTTGATCAGATTATTATTGAGTGAACTTTTTTAATGGATTGTGATGTAAAATTAATCTGACAGCTACATCATTTTTAGATGTAGATACTGTCAGATTATTTTAGACCCTTTTTTATACTTACTTACCAATACAAAATGAGCTAAAGATATTGCTGAGTAGATCGTCTGAGGTGAATTGCCCTGTGATTTCGCTTAGTGCATTTTGCACAAGGCGTAATTCTTCCGCCAAAAGTTCGCCGGCGTGGAATTGGGTTAATTGAATATGTCCTCGTTCTAAATGTTCAGCTGCAGTATCTAGTGCGACAAGGTGGCGACGGCGAGCGATGAATCCCCCCTCGGTTGAGCTTTGGTATCCCATTGATTTTTTAAGATGATCACGCAGTAAATCCACACCAACTTTTGTTTGAGCCGATAGGCGAATCATACTAAATTCTGGCATTTCCATTAGTCCTTCCGCTTCACCCGTCAAATCCACTTTATTGCGAATAATGGTTACAGGAATATTTTTTGGAAGTCGAGCTAAGAAATCTGCCCACTCTTGTTGAAAATTATCCGCTTGTGATTCTGCACTATCGATCATCAACAATACGTGATCTGCTTGTTCGATCTCATCCCACGCACGTTTGATCCCGATCTTTTCAACTTCATCACTAGCTTCTCGCAAACCTGCTGTGTCAATAATATGTAAAGGCATACCATCTATATGAATATGTTCGTGTAACACATCACGGGTTGTCCCTGCGATATCGGTGACGATTGCCGCTTCACGTCCTGCTAATGCATTGAGTAGGCTTGATTTACCTGCGTTTGGTTTACCTGCAATTACCACTTTCATCCCTTCACGCAAAATGGAGCCTTGTTTGGCTTCTTTTCTTACGCCATCAAGCTGACCGATAATTTCATTCAATTTACGCTCAATTTTACCATCGGCGAGGAAATCAATTTCTTCATCAGGGAAATCAATTGAGGCTTCAACATAGGTGCGTAGGTAGATCACAGAATCAACCAATTCATTCACCTTATGGGAAAACTCCCCTTGCAATGATTTTAAGGCGGAACGAGCCGCTTGTTCAGAAGTAGCATCAATTAAGTCTGCAATCGCTTCCGCTTGGGCTAAATCCAATTTATCATTTAAAAAGGCTTGTTCAGAAAATTCACCCGCACGAGCAATACGAATGCCTTTAATTTTTAAAATGCGGTTGAGTAAAATATCTAAAATAACTTGTCCACCATGTCCTTGTAATTCAAGTACATCTTCCCCTGTAAATGAGTTTGGGGCTTTAAAATAGAGTGCAATACCTTGGTCTAAAACGGTTCCATCTTCATCTTTAAATGGTAAATAATCTGCCATTCTCACTTTTGGCACTTTGCCTAATACCGCTTTTGCCGCCTCTGTCGCTAATGGGCCTGATACACGTAAAATCCCGATTCCACCACGTCCGATCGGGGTAGCTTGTGCAACAATTGTTTCTGTTGTCATACTTCTCATTCTCTTCAAAAAATTTGTATTATTGTACCTTATGTTATAACGACAAGCAGTGAGATTTCAGAAAAATATCAGGATTCCTTACTTCTTACTAATATATTCAAACGGAATAGGCATAAAAAAGAGCTGATATTTCAGCTCTTTAACTCTCTATTTAGCTTTTATGGGTTAGCAGAATGAATCGGTTGGTTTTGGTACAGATAAACCGAAGTATGGGCGTAAATATAATGCAACAAAAGTCCCTACCATGGCTAATAAGCCCCATACATAACCATGTAAGCTAAATGAAGCGATTCCACCGAAGTAAGCACCAATATTACATCCAAATGCTAAACGAGCACCGTATCCCATTAAGAATCCACCAATGATTGATCCCCAAGTTCTACGAGAAGTGATTTTAGTTATTTTGAATAATCCTGCCGCTGCTGATGCTACAAATGCACCGATGATAATACCAAAATTCAATACTGAAGTTGAGTCTGCAAAAATGGATTGTTGTAATGTAGCGGCTCTATTACCTTGCCAATATCCCCAACTTGTTACATCGAAACCACTAAGTAATGCAAGTTTAGATCCCCACAATGCGAATCCTGATGTTACCCCCCAAGGTGCGCCACGAGTCATTAAAGTAAGTGCATTTAACACTGCTAGAATAATTGCTGCAACAAATAATGGCCAAGAGCCTCTGAGGATACGTTTCCAACCTTTAGCAGAAGGAATTGGCTCAACTTTAGGTGCTTTTTTCTTTTTCTCAATCACTAAAGTAACCCAAGCGATAAGCCCAAATAACACGATAGAAATTAACCAAGCACCACCATAACCAAAGCCTGTAGAGGTTGCTAAAGAATATGCACCTAATGATGGCATTTCTTCAAGCCAGAATGGTAAGTGATACGCACCCACAGTCGATCCAACGATAAAGAAGATCAAGGTAATGAACATTACTGTTCGACCACTACCTACGGTATACAAAGTCCCTGATGCACATCCGCCACCAATTTGCATACCGACACCAAATAGGAACGCTCCCACAATTAAGCTGGTACTAATGGGTGAAACATGTCCTGCAACCGAGCCGCCAAAGAAGCTTATGCCATAAGATAAAATCGGAGCAAATAAAGTTACAGCTACCGCAAGCATTAACATATGCGCACGTAATGCTTGTCCATTACCGACCGCTGCCATACGCTGGAATGCAGAAGTGAAACCAAATCTTGCATGAAATAATGTTAATCCCAATGCAAATCCAATAATAAGTAATAAAGATTGCGATAAATTTTGTGTTGCTAAGAGATAAACTAATAGAACTAATTCAACAGCAATACCTGCTGCCACTAAATTTTTCTGTGAGGTAGTAGCAAGTATTGGTTGGTTAGATACTGCAGTAACAGCATTAACCTCTTGTGTGATTGTACTCATGATATATTCCCTTTTATAAAATATTTTCTATTTAGATACATTCAATCAAATAAAATAATCACTCAATTAATGGCTCAGTTTTATTTAACTAACTTTCAGTCTTATAAGAATAAGAACATGAGAAATAATATAATCAGATTTTAATAAACATCAATATTATATTTATTACAAAAAACAATAATATATAACTATAATTAATAAAAGGCATATTTCTTGTGACTACAAATAAAAATAATTTATATCAATAAGTTATGGTAAGTTTTTAATTAAAATAAACTACATAAAAAATAAATGACAAGCGGTAGGATTACACAATATTTTTGCAAATTTAAAGTGTAATCTTACCGCTTGATATATTAGGTATAATTAATGTAATTATTAATTAAATCTATCTCAAAATAAAATTATTAATCATTATTTATTTTTATTTAATTTATTGTAATTTAGAAAATAATAAATATTAACAGAATGAATCGGTTAATTTTGGTACGGACATACCAAAGTATGGACGCAAATATAATGCAACAAAGGTTCCTAACATTGCTAATATTCCCCAGATATAGCCATGTAAGCTAAAGGAAGCAATACCGCCAAAGTAAGCCCCGATGTTACAACCGAACGCTAAACGAGAACCATATCCCATCAATAAACCACCAATCACTGAGGCTACAAATCTACGCCATGTGATTTTGCTAAATTTAAATAGCCCAGCAGCAGCTGATGCAACAAATGCACCGAGGATAATACCGAAATTTAATACTGTGGTTGAATCTGCAAAAATAGATTGTTGAAGTGCACGAGCATTATCACCTTGCCAGTATTTCCAACTTGCAACATCTACACCACCAATGCTTGCAATTTTAGAACCCCATAAAGCAAATGCAGATGTAACTCCCCAAGGTTCACCACGAGTCATTAAGATCAATGCATTGAGTACCGCTAAAATAGTCGCAGCTGCCAATAAAGGCCAAGATCCTCTTAGTATACGTTTCCAACCTATTGTGGTTGGGATTGGCTCAATTTTAGGTGATTTTTTCTTCTTCTCGATAACTAACGTTACCCAAGCAATCAAACCAAATAGGATAATAGAAATTAACCAAGCACCACCATAACCAAAGCCTGTAGATGTTGCTAAGGAATATGAACCTAATGACGGCATTTCCTCTGTCCAGAATGGTAAATGATAAGCACCAATGGTAGAGCCGACAATGAAGAAGATTAATGTAATGAACATGATTGAACGTCCACTACCGACAGTATAAAGTGTCCCAGAAGCACAGCCACCACCAAGTTGCATTCCTATTCCAAATAAGAAAGAACCCACAACTAAACTTACTCCAACGGGTGCGACATATCCCTCAACTGAACCATCAAAGAAACTCAACCCGTAAGCTAGGATAGGAGCAAATAAAGTTACAGCTACCGCAAGCATTAACATATGTGCACGTAATGCTTGACCATTACCTACTGATGCCATGCGATGAAATGCAGAAGTGAAACCAAATCTTGCGTGAAATAAAGTTAGTCCAAGTGCAAATCCAATAATAAGTAATAAAGATTGAGAAAAGTTTTGTGTTGTTAAAAGATAAATTAACAGCACTAATCCAACAACAATACCGCCAGTCACTAATTTATTTTGTGGCAACGCTAACATCGGTTGGTTAGATATTGAATTAGCAACATTAACATCTTGTATTATCGTACTCATAAATTTTCCTTTCGAAATATCCCTTTTTAACTTAATTAAAGTTAACCTACGAATACTTTCATAGTTAACTCATCCATTTTTTCTAATTATTTCCTATATGCTCTATACGAACAGGAACATGGTTTGACACTATAATCTGATTTCTGGAACTGCAATATCACAATAATTAATAACATATAACCATAATTACTAATGATAATTTCATAATTGTTAACATTTTATTAACTCTTGAAAAAACACCATTTGCCATCATATATAGTGCATAATGTAAAAGGGCCATCAAAAATGGCGTATGATTAACGATTATTAGAACAGAAAAATTTAGGAGATGATTATGACGAATATAGTAAAAAATGATGTGGTTGTTGCTCAACCCCGTAAGGTTGAATTCTTATATGCAGGCGTAGAAACTCAAGATGGTGCTGGTGTAAAATTAACTCGTGTATTAACTCACCAATTACAAGAACGTTTAGATCCATACTTGATGTTAGATAATTTCAAGAGTGATAACCCTGATGACTATATTGCAGGATTCCCAAGTCACCCTCACCGTGGTTTTGAGACCATCACTTATATGATCACTGGACGTATGCGTCATAGAGATAGTGCTGGTCACGAAGGTTTACTACAAAATGGTGGTGTGCAATGGATGACAGCAGCAAAAGGTGTGATCCATTCAGAAATTCCTGAACAAGAAGATGGTGAAATGGACGGCTTCCAACTTTGGTTAAACTTACCTGCTAAAGATAAAATGAAAGATCCTTGGTACAAAGATTTCCAAAATGCAGATTTACCAAAATTTGAAACTGAAAATGGGACAAAAGTTACTGTTATCGCAGGTGAATCAAATGGTGTACAAGGAGCAGTAACACGTGAGATTACAGAGCCTAACTATTTAGACATTCATCTACCAGCAGGAGCTACATTTAGCCATAAAATTCCTGCAAACCATAATGGATTCGTCTTTGTATATAAAGGTAGTGCAAATATTGCAGGTCAAAATGTACCAATCAAAAATATGGCTATCTTAAAAAATGATGCTAATGCTGATGGTATTGTAGTTGAAGCAGATAAAAATGAAGAAACCAAGTTAATTCTTGTTACAGGCCGTCCATTAAAAGAACCTATCGTCCAATATGGACCATTCGTAATGAATAGTGAGCAAGAAATCATCCAAGCGATGAGAGACTATCAAAGAGGTCAATTTGGTGAAAATGTTGCTTAATTAAATAAGTCTATATGAATCTATCAATCTTAAATACACTGGATATTAAGAGATAGAATCTAAAGCATAAAACGGACCTGCTCCTAAAAGTTGGTACTTATCTAACTGATTCAGGAGCAGGTTTTTTTATAGCTGATTTAATTTTTTCTTTTTTTTTAATGATTTCTTAATATTTTTTTTCTTTACTTCTTTGAATACAGTCGATGATTTTTTGCCCTTCTTTTTAGCAGTTTTTCCCACCGATTTAGGTTTGCGTAAATTGGTAATCAAATCAAAATCAATTTTCTTATCATCTAGATTAACACTCATTACTTGCACCTTAACAGGATCACCTAATCGATAAATATTGCCATTTTTTCCAACTAAGCGTTGACGATCACTATCAAAATGATAATAACCATTATCCAAGTGAGAAATATGTACTAAACCATCAATCAACAAATCATTTAATTTTACGAATAATCCAAAGC
>NZ_JARIDQ010000050.1 GCF_029256985.1 Otariodibacter sp.
ATATAGGTTAAGTTATCTCCACCATCAAGGGCTAAGTTTTGCTCATTCTTACGTTTAAATTCTTCAAATTTTTTCGTGTCTGCACATTCAACCCAACGAGCAGTGGCAACGTTTACGGTTTCATAAATCGCTTCCACGTTATATTCGGTTTTTAAGCGAGCAACAACCACGTCAAACTGCAATACACCGACTGCACCGACAATTAAATCGTTGTTGTGAAGTGGACGGAATACTTGCACTGCACCTTCTTCTGAAAGCTGAACTAAGCCTTTAAGTAATTGCTTTTGTTTAAGTGGGTCACGTAAACGAATACGGCGGAATAATTCAGGGGCGAAGTTTGGAATCCCTGTAAATTTAAAGTTTTCGCCTTGGGTGAAAGTATCACCAATTTGAATCGTACCGTGATTATGTAAGCCGATAATATCGCCTGCATAAGCCTCTTCTGCATGAGCTCGGTCACCTGCCATAAAGGTTAAGGCATCGGAAATTACCACATCTTTTCCTATGCGTACGTGTTTTAATTTCATTCCTTTTTCATATTTACCTGAAACGACTCGCATAAATGCCACACGATCTCGGTGTTTTGGATCCATATTGGCTTGAATTTTAAAGACGAAACCACTGAATTTTTCTTCGCTGGCTTGGACTTCTCGTTGATCCGTTTGGCGAGATTGTGGTGCTGGTGCCCATTCAGTTAATCCATCTAAGAAATGATCGACCCCAAAGTTACCTAATGCAGTACCGAAGAAGACAGGGGTTAATTCGCCATTTAAGAACGCATCTAAATCAAATTCGTGGCTTGCACCTTGTACTAATTCTAATTCTTCACGCAATTGAAGGGCTAAATCTTCACCCACAGCACTATCTAATTCAGGATTGTCTAACCCTTTAATAATGCGAACATCTTGAATGGAATGTCCTTGCCCTGTTTGGTAGAGGTAGGTTTCATCTTTGGTTAAATGGTATACGCCTTTAAATAATTTTCCACAGCCGATAGGCCAAGTGATTGGGGCACAATCAATCTTAAGTACGCTTTCTACTTCATCAAGTAACTCCATTGGATCACGAATATCACGGTCGAGTTTATTCATAAAAGTGAGAATTGGCGTATCACGCAAGCGTGTGACTTCCATCAATTTAATGGTACGTTCCTCAACCCCTTTCGCTGAGTCAATGACCATCAAACAGCTATCAACCGCTGTTAGTGTACGGTAAGTATCTTCCGAGAAGTCTTCGTGTCCCGGAGTATCAAGTAAATTGACTAAGCAATCGTTATAAGGGAATTGCATCACAGAGGTGGTAATTGAGATCCCACGTTGCTTTTCCATTTCCATCCAGTCTGATTTAGCGTGTTGTGCAGAGCCTTTACCTTTTACAGAACCCGCTTTTTGAATCGCATTTCCGTAAAGTAATACTTTTTCAGTAATGGTGGTTTTACCCGCATCGGGGTGAGAAATAATCGCAAAAGTTCTTCGTTTATTAACTTGTTGTGGATAATCGTTCAATGACATTGATTTTCTCTATGTAGAATTGATTTTTAATAAAGGGTTATTTTCCCTGATCTTGAGGGGTATAACAACCCAAATAATAAGACGATATTAAAATTTATTAAGAATACGCATAACTTCCCTCAGGGAATTTAACGAAGTGGTATGCTTTTTAAGTGTCTATCGATTGCTTCAATCATTGATTTAGTAAGTAGTAAGTGATGTTTTTCTTTCGCCCATATTTCATAGAATCCTGCCGCAGTTTGTTTGGCAGTATCTAATACTAATTTCTCTGGCAACATTGCTTTGGCTGCTAAATGTGATAATTCATCCAATGTAAAATCGCTAAATTTTTTGCTACGACTAACTTTTAGTGAAGCGTTATTATCGGGGATATAGGGAATCGTTGAAACAAAATCATAAGCAGGTGCAAGGGATGGGCTGTGTTTATTTTTATAAATTAAAGACCAATTTTTTAAATGCATATCCGCATTACCAATTAGAGTGTTGAATACCAATCTACGAGTAAATTCGATAATATCCTCATCTTGACTTTCTATGCCAATAACCTGAGCAATATTACTCATACTCGCTTTTTTGTATTTATCTTGAGGATATACACCAAATACTTGTGCAAAGTCTTCAATATGTATTGCTTTGCCATCTTCTCTATCAAAACGTTTGATGACAAATGCACTATTACCAAACCTTCCAATGCCTTCTGGAATATTAGCAATTTTGTTGATAGGTAGTAGCTGTATCTCTGGTACATTCATTCCTAACATTCGAGCTAATGTCATCATCGAATATTCATTTTCTGGTACAGCTTCAAAACGGGACGATGGTAATTTTACAATCCAAGAACCACCTTGACCTGTAGCAGGAATTGTTAAGCCTCCATTTGCATGTTGTACCGCTGAAAATTTCAACTGTACGCCTGCCAATGAAAAACGCATTGGGACACCAATTTGGTTTTCATCGTCAATTGTCTCATATCTATTTGAGGGTAATGCCTTACCATCGGCTGATTCAACGGTGATTGCACCGGCTAAATCCTGTCCGAGTACCCATAATAGAAAAAACTCTCTTGCAGGGTTTACGCCAGCACGCTCTGCTAAGTAATTACGCATTGTTTCTTCAGGGAGAAGATTGGAGAAAAATGGAATTAACTTAGTTTGAGTTGGTTTGAAATCTGTGAGTAAGCCACCGAGTGAATCCTTAAATCCAAGTCCTAATGTAGGTCTTGATTCATCATTAATATACGAATCTGTAAAGGCAAATAATGTTCTATCACTACCTACATGGGTAATTGTTGCGATGAGTTTACCGTAGAGAAAAACATTTAGTGTAGATATATTGTTAGTCATTCTCGTCTCCCTCTAGCTGGTATGCTGGCAAAATGTTTTTTTTCTCACTATTAATTCCTGTGCTAGTTCGAATGATTGAATTTATTGCCGGAATCGACTTTTTGGGGACAACTAATAACTCAAGGTCAAGTACACGAGCAAGTGTTATTAAACTAGAAACTCTTAGATCAACTTCACCCCCCTCAATTTTAGATATATGACTTTGGGGAATACCAGAACGAGTACTTAAATCTCTCTGACTAAGCCCTTTATGTAGTCTAGCTTCCCGAAGGCTTGCTAGTATTTGATCTGTCACATAATTCATATTGATATGCCTTGATCTATCTATTAAGAAAAATATATATCTAAATATATCACCTCAACCTAAAAATAACAATAATGATTAGTTATTCTATATTTAAAATTTTTTTGATATATATTTATATATAATATGAAGGTACCCCTCGATCACGGAACTATTACTTTAATTTCTGTAGTGGGGCTTATAAGTTATGGCGGTTTTATTTATATCTGAAATAAGCTTTGCAAAATTTAGTAAGGAAGCGACCGCTTGTTTGTGGTTTTTATATGATGTGGGGATATAAAAAATAGGGCGAGAAGATCGCCCTATTGTGAGTGAGTTGTGCTAATTAATTAGCATTGCATATTCATCATCAAAATTAATTTCTTTCCAACGTTTTATTAAGGTGGCAGCACAAGGTCTTCCGGCTAACTGATTCATTCTTACCCAATCTACATCCAGTAGGTCGGAGAGAAGTTTTATATCTAATTCACCTTGTAATGAGTGCCATTGGCGGATACTTGGTTGCCTCATTAATTGGTTTTTAGGTGAGGCGAGTCCACCGACAATAAAGTAACCTTTTTCTTTATCGTGCCATAAGCGTTGAATACCGGGGATATCAGTCATCCAGCGTTTAACATCATTTAATGGTTTATTAAAATAATGAGAAAGAACAGTATCAAGACAACCACTTATTGATGTATCTTTTTGCTTTTGTCGCAGAGCTAGCCATTGTGTAATGACTTCTCTTTTTATTTGATGATAGGTACTACTGGTTTCATTTTGTTGATAAAGTACACTTAAGTGATTTTGCCAGAATTCAAATAAGTGGGGTAGCTCATCAAGAAAACGTCTCGCTTTACTGTCAGATAGTATGCCATTTTCACACAACTTATGGGTGATATGTTCAAGTGGTTCAATATCATTGATTAACCAATCTGAAATTGGGTATGTTTTTTGTTTTTTCATTAGATGAGAATAAACGTCCTCCATACCTAATGGTAGTATGTTAGGTTTATCATATAGTGGATCTTGCATCATTATAGCCACTTGCTCATTTTCGTTTTTGCTGAGAATAAGCGTGATTTTCGATGTAAATTGTTTTTGTTTATCAGGATTTGTACCGTAATAGTCCATAACCACATCTTGACGATAGGCATAAGGCCAATTTTTATGGATTAAATTGAGTAAATCATCAACGGAAGTGCCAAAGCTTAATAAATATTTATCTATCTTTTGGACCATATTTTTATCCGTTGGATCAAATGGCATTAAAATAGGTCGATCATTAGCGACAGTGAAAAAATAGCCATCGGTAATCACAATAGTATTGTCATTTAAACAGGATTTTTGTAGTGGCAGAACTGCTGAAATAAGGCGATTAGAATCGAGTAATAATCGTTTTAGTTCAAGTTCTTTCAGTACCACTTCCAATTTTATCGTTATTGCTTCTTTGTAGGAGTCATTATTTAACATTGAATAATTATAGGTATAGTATTGGCTATCAATCGCTGGATATAATTTTATTGGGTCATCATCATTAGATTCAATTAATAGACCTTCTCCAATTGGATCACCATAAACATAATTAGGATTAACATTGATATGTTGAATTGCATATTTCTTAGCAATAAAACGAGTCAATAAATAACGATCATTTTCAATCCCTTTTTCTTGGTCAATTAAAATCAATACTCGATCTGATTTTTGTAACTCAAGTTGGTGTAAATTATCCGCTCCAATTTCAGAGAGAATTTCCCAATCAATATTTATGCCTTTTGAGGTAATCAAACTATCAAATAAATGTATTATTTCTTTACAAGTAATATCAGTATTAACCCTAAGATCAATAATTTTAATTTTCCCTGAAATATCAATACTTGAGAATTTTGATTTAGTTTTTACTGCTTGATATTTTGTCTTTAAGGGTAAAGGTTCAAGGTTTAATGTTTTAGGAAAGAGCTTAAACCCATAATTGCTAGCAAAACGTATAAATTCATCTTGTATCGGTTTTAGGATCATAGGCCAACTTTGCATAAATTTATCAGGGGAAGATAAATCTAAAAATGGACGTTGTTTTCGAGAATTCTTACTTTTAGGAATTTCTTTAAATAAGATGCCAGTCGGTTTTTTTTCATTCGGATACCATCTTACTAGCACCTTATTTTTATCGTATATCCATAATGGCTTTTTGATTTTACTAAGTTCTTCATTATTCGATATAGGTCTTAAAGGAACGTTAGTATAAAAGAGGGCAATTTCTACCGTTTCATTATCTTTTAATTGTTGCGTTCTACAATCTAAGCTAAT
>NZ_JARIDQ010000069.1 GCF_029256985.1 Otariodibacter sp.
CTTGTACCAATGACTAGCGTTAGAATATGAATGTGTCCAAAGATTAAAATGGTAACAACCACTCCTCCTAAAATGCCAATCAAAATTGGGGTAAATAACCAAAGTACTCTAATAGAACGAAAAGCAATAAGTAAAAGTAATAATGTTAAGCTCATCCCAACAACACTCATCGTTGTACTTTCATTTTCTGCCTGTTGTTTGGTTGCATTAGCAAAAAGAGCGGAGCCTGTAACTAGAAATTTCCCTTCTTGTTGTGCCACTATTTTTTGGTTGTCCGTAACTAAATTAAGAATATTAGTTTGAGGATTGATTAAATCTTGCTGTACTAAATCTCCTTGCAACAATACCCAAGTCATATCATTACTTTTTACAAATAACATCCCTGTATCAGCATCCCACTGTACCGCACTTTGTAACTGAGATTGTGATAAAGCATATCGTCCAAATCCCAACCAGTCTTGATCTAATGATAATAAGTTACTCTGTTGAAAAGGATTAATAATTTCTTCTACATATTGCCGGAAATAAGACTCTGGTTGAGTCAGTAGTTGAGTTTGAATTGCTTTAGGTAAAACCGCGAGGCTTAATTGTGAGATTTCTTGTTTTAATTGGACGAGATCTGGATTAATTGTGCTATTTATTTGCTCGAATATATCACTTGATTCCCATGTTTTTTCTATTTGTTGTGCAAGTAAAAAAGCTTTCCCTGAATCTTTATGACCTACCAAAGCAATCACTTTTTTATTAAATTTTTCTTCTTGTATTTTATCCGCTTGTTTTTGGATTTCTGCCCAAGCTTGATTCTGGGGTAATAATGGCATTAAATCCGTTTGTAACCATGCTGTTTTAAGTTGGAAAAAACCTAACACTAGAATGAATAATAAAAATAATCCATAACCCCAACGATATAATGTTAAATATTTTCCCATACTTATTCTCTAAGGTTTTAATGCATTTTGAGTAAAAGCAGAAACTGGTGCATTCAATTTAATATCTTTAAATTGGATAAGCGTTCTATCACCTTGTTTTTCCTTAAGTTCAATTTGTTTGACGACCTCATCGCCATTTAATACTATTTCAGTAAAAATCTGTTTCATTAATAAACTTTCTGGAATTAAAGTTAATTGCCATTGAGCATCAGAGCCTCGTAGAGATAGCTGGAATTGGTCATCTAGAGCATCGGTGTTTCCTGACAGTAAACCAAGAAAGAGAGAGACTTGCTCACTTTCCCCTAACTTATTATTGTCAACCCAACTTTTGCCATTCCATTGATTGATCCCTGATTTAGTAACACGGAGGTAATTGTCAAATGGCTTTTGAGTATGCCATAACAGGCCTTGATTTTTAATCAGTGAGAACTCACCTGAAATAACGATCGGATTCTTTAGCGCTTTTAAGAACCTATTTTGTGTGAAATTTCCCTGGGTATTATTTGGTTTTTGCAGTAATTCAAATAAATCAGCTTGAGAAAAGCCAAAAGAGAGTGAAGAAAATAAGAATAAAGCTAGGGCGATAATATATTTTTTCATATTTTATTTGGGTTAAATGAATGGTAGTTTTCAATAGCATCACGCCAAGATTGTGGAGTTTGTAATTGCATTTCCCCACTATTAATATCAACAGCAACTTGTGTTGTTGAACCCGTTGTTAATTTCTTACCTGAAGCAACATCGACAATCACATAATCAATTCGGATACAGCTTTCATATTCAACAACGGCTAAATTAACTCTAATTTTTTGTCGAAATAATGCAGGTTTTACATATTTTAAATTAATTTGAACAATAGGCCAGCCATATCCTTTTTCACGCATGACATCATACGTATAGTGAATTTCTTCTAAAAAAGCACAACGAGCCATTTCTAAATATTTTACATAATGTCCATGCCACATAATATTCATGGAATCCACATCAAAAAATGGAATTTCATATTCAGAACTATGATGGGCATAAATATGTTTTTTTATTTTCATAATAATCTCAGATAAAACAAGCGGTAAGATTAATGAAAAAATTTGCAAAATCTTACCACTTTAATAAATTATTTAACGATATCCCCTTTTAAGGCAACACCACCAATAATATTTCCTGTATGACACTCAAATTGTGTTGAACTAGTATAAGTATTCTTTTTATAGTAACTCACAAGATTACCTACTTTGGTTGCACCATTAGATTTTGCTGTCTCTTGGAATTGTTTGACTGCAGATAAAAATGCCCATTCGCAAGCTTCTTTATCTGTCTTATTTACCGCATTAGTTTTCTTATTACTTACTAACCCTGATTGAAGGACTTTTCCTGAGGCTTGTTTTGCAAAAGATAATTGAATATTTGGATCTAATACTTGTTTTGCTTGTGGAGAGTTTAAGGCATCTTGGATAGAGTAATAATGTACCGTATCTTTAGGTGCACAAGCTGCAATTAAAGTGACACTGAAAGCCACAACAAGTGGTTTAATAAGTTTCATAAAGAACTCCTATTTAGGTAAATAATTAAATCAATTTTTATTGTGCCAAAAAGCATAGAAATTAAACCATAATAAAGGATTATCTCTACACTCTTTAGCTAATAATTCTGCATAGCGTTGTATTGCTTGTTTAATGCTTTTATGTCGTTCGACACCCCTCCCGTTAATTCCATCGGAGAAACGTCTTAATTTTAATCTATATTGATTATTTTCTTTTAAACAGAAAATTGTATTAATAGGGACCTTTAATATACTCGCTAATAGCCACGCTCCTTGAGGGAAATTCGCTTCTTGACCCAAAAATTCTACGGGTTCTATTTTATCCCCTCTGATTGGAATACGATCTACCGCAAGTGCAATCCATTCACCTTTTTCAATACGTTCATGAAGTTCTAACATTTTCTGAGCATCAAGATCGACAACTTGAATCAGAGATAGCTCATCATCCCCAGCTTTAGCTAAAGCACGATTAAATTCTTGAGCATGTTGATTATGAACTAAAATATTTAATTTAAAGTTTTTATGTTGCCCACTGTTTACTAATGCCCGGCAAACTTCAATATTACCAAAATGAGAACAAATTAAAATTTGTCCTCTTTGGTTATCTTTTTCCATATCTTGAAGAAGATTATCTAAATCATCGGTAATTATATCGTTAAAGTTTATCTTTTTTTGCCAAACCGCAAAACGATCAACAATAGCTTCACCAAAATTAAGAAATTGACGAAAAACGGGAAATCTAGGTAAAACTATATTTGGATAAGTGATTTTTAAATTACGTTGATATTCTGCAATATTTTTTCTCATACTTTTAGCGGTAATAAAAAAATAACTTACAACCATAAAAGTCACAAATCGAATAATACTAAGTGGAAAGTACTTAACAATTAACCGAGTAATTGTTAAAAATAAACGAGTACCTCTTTCATTCTGTTTTGCCCAATGATCTGTACTCATACCTTTTTACCCGATAGCAATCTAAATAACATGCCAAAAAATAATCTTGCATGCATTTTACTAATTAACCAATTATCTTTCCATCCTCGGAAATGGGATACGCCTCCTAATTCATATTTGACTGGAGTATCTATCCAAACCATAGGAATATTTCGCCAATGTATTTTAACCAAAATTTCCGTATCAAAATCCATGTAGTTGCCAATTTTTTCTTCTTCTACAATAGGGATAACTTGCTGGAGCGGATAAATTCTAAACCCACACATCCCATCAGGAATATCTAGGGAAAGAGTATTAATTGCAATCCAGAAATTTGTTATTTTTCTGCCATATAATCGAGCCTTAGGAGCATCATTACTATAAATGGGATTTGCACAAATTAATGATGTAGGTGATTGCTCACTTTTTGTGAGCATTAACTCAGCATCCTCAATACAATGTTGTCCATCGGCATCAACCTGTAAAGCATGAGTAAATCCCTGCTTGAATGCTTCAAGCAAACCTACTTTTACTGCCGTACCTTTTCCCCCATTTTGTTGGCGGTACATCACATTTATGTCATCTTGCTTTACTAATTCTGCTAACACTACCTTATGCTTATCTTCTGAGCCATCATCCACAATTAATACAGGCAAATTAAGCTTTCTCAATCGCTTAACGACTGAACCGATCGTATTTGAATGATTATAATGAGGAATAATTACAATAGGGTTAAATTGGCTTTTCATTAATTAATCTCATCTTGTTGTGCAAAACAAACCTTTTCAAAATCTTTTTGCTGAATTTTAGATTGACTATTACGAGGAAGACTCTGGCAGAACCGCCAAAAACGAGGTAACGCAAAACGTTCTTGAGTTTGTATCAGATGCTGTTTTAAATGCTCAATAAGCTTCTTTCTATCATGTTGTTTAAGAATATTCACTCCATTAGCATTTAATGCCACCCAAGCAACAGGGCGATATTTTTCTGGATGCATACCAATATAACAATCAATCACCCAGGGATGAGATAATAAATCTTGTTCAATCCTAACCAAAGAAACACGTTTATCCCCTAATTTTACAATCCTATCAACCCGACCAAGCAGATGAAAACCATTTTCTTCGATTTCAATAGCATCTGCTGTTTGTTCTCGCTGGCTAATCCAAGGAGACTCAACCCATAATACCCCATCATTCACACCAATCTTTGATTCTGGGAATGCTCGCCATAAATAGTCATCTTGACGGAATGCAATCGCTCCCGTCTCTGTACTTCCATAAATTTCGATGAGTGGAATTCGTAATTTTCCTCTAATATGATTACCGATATGGCTATGTAGTACACCACCCGATGAAACAATCCCAGTAAGATTATTCACTTTGATGTGATCTACATTTAAATTGGCTAATAATGTTGGGCTATTAATCCAAATTACATGTGGGTAATGATGGCTTTCTGCAATCAGATATTCTGGATACTGTAATTGCTCTCTACCCAATATCCAACCCATTTCAATCGCTAGGAATATACGAAAGGTTAATCCATATAAATGTTGAACGCTCACACTGCCTAATACACCAATATGGTTTCCTTTACTAAGAGGCAACGATTGAGATAAAACTTCAGCTTCTTTCCACATCTGTTTAGCTGTTTTTTTGATTATTTTTGCATTGCCACTGCTACCCGAGGTTTTTAACCAGATTTCTGTTGAATTATTTTTATCTACAAGCGGTTGGTTTCGATCAATTTTTTGCAAAATACCATAGGTTTGAAATTGAGTAGATGTGATGAAAATATCAGTATTATCCTCTATCCACTGTTTATTTTCAGGCCATAAATTAGGGGGTAATAAAACTGTACAATTGGCATTTAGACAGGCTAAAAGCACACAAGCAAATTGACTAGCATCTTCAATCCATAATGCGACTTTTTGAATATTTTCTTGTTTAAGTTGCTGCTGTATTTGTTGTACTCTACGTGCAAAATCAGACATATGCCATTCAGGATTAATGGCAACTAAGTGAGTCTGTTTTAATAAACTCTTTTGATAATTATCCATTTTTTCTCATCACTCGTTGTCTCACTAGCCATTCCGCTAACATCAACAATCCCATTAAAATATATGAAATCATACCTGTATATACTGCCCAATATCGATATTCTTTCAGTAATATTAATAGAATAGTAACCCCACCATTAAGCACAAAAAATAAACACCAAATTTGCGTCACTTTTCGAGTATAGCGAATTCCTTTTAGAGATAAATTTGGATCAGTTAGACGGGCAAATCGCTCTATCATGGTCTGTGACGTAAATAGACTGGAACCAAAGATAATCAACATAACCATATTGATTAAGACTGGATACCAAAACATCATTGATGTTGTACGAGTAAAGGCAATGATTAACAATAATACACTCATAAAGAATGCAAAATATTGCTGTATGCCTTTTTGGAAAATACCTTTGAGCCCCCACAAGACAACCATAAGATAGAGCAAATAATGAAGGATGTTGCCCTGTTCATCAGACAACATCCAAATAATGGGATAACTAACACTAGTTAATGTTAATAAAATGGTGACTATTTGACGAAATTTATTCATCATAAAACACAATTCGGCCACTACTGCACATCTCATTATCTACCTTTAATTGAAAAATAACGCGATTATGTTCAGGCTGCCATTTTAGATTCAATTCCATATCATCATTTGGACGCAAGAACTTTTGAAATTTAAGATTATCAACCCTTAAAATCGTTTTTTCTAAGCCCAAAAATTCGGTAATTTGATCATTTACCCATTGTAATTCAACAACGCCAGGGACAAGAGGAAAATTGGCAAAATGCCCTTTAAAAAAAGTAAGATCAATTGGAACCTTACCTTTTAAAAAAAGTTGTTCATCTTGCTGTTTTTTATCTCTCCAAATAGGATCTACAATATCTGTTAAGCATATTTTTTCAAACATTCTAGCGTCAATATTAGACTGGTTATCACGAGGTAATTTATCTGTAAAATGCCATAATTTAGGGATAACCAACTCGCCTTTTTGCTCTAAAAGGCAAGTCTTTAATTGCTCAATAACCGCTTTACGTCCCTTTTCTCGAAAAAGCTGAATTCCTTCTTCTGATAATTCTATCCAAGCGACGAGATCCGCTTGTTGGGGATGAGGAGCAAAATAACAATCAGAAATTAAATTATGACTCTTTAGACAACATTCGACACTATTCAACAATATATTTTCCATTTGTTTTTATTGTTGAGCATTCGTACTAATTTTTTTTACAGCTTCAACAACATCACTCACTGTTCGTACATTACGAAAATCTTCAGCCTGTAACTTATATCCTGTTTTACGTTTGATATAGTCAATTAAATCGATCGCATCAATACTATCTATTTCAAGATCTTCATATAAATTAGTTTCTAGAGTTACTTGCTCTTTATCAATTTCAAAAAGAGAACCTAATGCATCGACTAATATCTGATAAATTTCTTGTTCTGTCATATTGCTTCCTTAAGCTTGTTGAGAACGAATAAACGTTGATAATGTTGCCACACTTTCAAAATGTTCACGAAGATTTTGTTGCTGACTATCTAATTGTAAACCAAAACGTTTTTGTATGGCTAATCCAAGTTCTAATGCATCAACAGAGTCCAGACCTAAACCATCGTCACCAAATAATGGAGCATCTGTATCGATATCTTCAACATTGATGTCCTCTAATGCCAAGCTATCAATGATTAATTTTTTTAATTCTAATTCAAGTTCCATGTTTTAATCCTTTGAATGTAAATTGAAATAATTCTCTAAATATTCATTTAACTTACGAGATGCAATGGGTAATGGTTTTTCAGAGAGCCATGTTTGTGGATCAATATCTTCACCCACAATAAATTGGTAATGAATTTTTCGTGGAGGGATTTTATACCAAGGTTGCCCTTTTTTGAAATTAAACGGTGACATTTTTACGACAATAGGTGTAATGACTTTTGCACTGCGTAAACCGATAGACACAGCGCCTCTGTGCAATTTTACGACGCCATCCCATCCTGTACGGGTTCCTTCCGGAAATAATAAAAGTGACTGATTTTTAAGTATATTATCACATTGTTCTAACAGTTCTTCTGATTCTGTATTAGGTAAAAATCCGCAAGCCTTAATTGGGCTAGTCATTGCAGGATTTGTCATTAAATCTTTTTTTACAATACAGTTAAAGCGGGGTTCTTGACTAAAGATAAGTACCACATCTAATAATGATGGATGATTGGCAAGAACAAGTTGTCCTTCTCTGCCAAGGCGTTCAAATCCATGATAAGTCACCTCTAATACACCAGCAAAGGTTAAATATTTTACAAAAAACCACCATGTTTTACTGACAATCTTCCTGCCCGCAAGCTGGGTAGCGAGGTCTTGATTTGGATACTTTTTGGTATAAGGGTAAAGAATAATTAAAAAAAGAACGCCTACAACACCAAATAAAATAAATCCAAATAGTGTTGCTAGAAATCGCCTTATCCAATCTAATTTTTCTGCCACTGCCAATATCCTCCTCGGCTATTTGGGGTTTGCCAATGGTTTTGCTCCAAATGAGAGTTTTTTATCCACGTTAATGCATTATCTGAAAAATCTAAGTGATCAAATCGTGTATTTGAGTCTGAATATAAACTGAGCTGGTAGTCATTACCTTTTTCAATAATCATTGCTAAAGCATAAGCAAAAGGGTGGCGAGTTACGGGGTGTACATTAATATCCTGACTTAATGGATTTTCCACAATGACAACAAGCACCTTCTCATGCCCTTCATTTAGTAGACAATAAGCCTCCATTATCGCAATTTCTAAATTATCTTTTGTAGCGGTAATTGCTGTTGTTTCGTTTTTCACCTGTCGCATTTCTGACCATTGTCCAACGAGAGCATTATGAACAGATAAGCTAAAAGATGTTGGAGAAACATCGCCATCGGATAACAGAGATTTCCATAAGGCAAAACTACGATTAATTTCACTATTTAGGGAAGCATAAACAACAGGTAAATTACTTTCATTGTCCGTTAATTCCCATGCTGCTTCAAAAAATAATCTAGCCGAATCACTTAGACGTCTACGTTTAAGGGGAGGCAAAAAAGCTAATTTAGGTTTAATATCTTCAAGTGAATCAGAGATTGCAAACCAATGGTTTGCCCCTAGCTTCCAATCCTCTGCACTCAATGCCTTATTACAAACAACATTCCATTGACTAATATTAAAAGAAAAATGACAAATTAGATTGTCCATGAGTTTAAATCAATCCTCTAATTATTTTGTAAAAGGTTATATACATTTTTTAACAGCTCACTCAACCCAGCGCTTAAAAATAAGGGAAGTATTTATACCACCAAAGGCAAAATTATTATTCATTACATAATCTGTTTGGATTTCTCGACCATCACCTCGTATATAATCAACTTGTCCACATCGATCATCAATATCATCTAGGTTGATTGTTGGGGCAAACCAACCGTCTCTCATCATCTCAATAGAGAACCATGATTCTAAAGCACCACATGCTCCTAGCGTGTGGCCAAGATAACTTTTTTGGGAACTCAATGGAATATGCCCAAATACAGCTTCAGCAGCCAAGGTTTCAGCAATATCGCCTTGCTCTGTGGCTGTACCGTGTCCATTTACATAACCTATTTGCTGAGGAGTGATATTGGCATCTTTTAGTGCTATTTCCATACAACGTTGCATAGTTTCCTTTTGAGGTCGGGTAACATGGCTACCATCACTATTTGCACCATATCCTACAATTTCCGCAATAATGTTGGCTCCTCGAGCTAAAGCATGTTCCAATTCTTCTAATACAAATATACAGCCACCTTCTCCAATAACTAATCCATCGCGTTTTTTATCATAAGGACAAGGCGTTTTATCTGGATGAGCATTATTACGACTAGCAGCATATAAAGAATCAAAAACATAGACCTCAGATGGGCAAAATTCTTCACCACCTCCAGCTAACATCATTGGAATTAAACCATATTTAATTGATTCATAAGCATATCCAATGCCTTGGCTACCAGATGAACAAGCACTAGAGGTAGGGATAACTCTTCCAGTTAAACCAAAAAAAATACCAATATTTGCCGCTGTGGTATGAGGCATCATTCTGACGTAAGTATTTGCACTAAAATTGTCTGAAGATCCCGTTATCAATAATTCTCCTACATCACGAGTATCTTTAGTACTTCCCGTTGATGAGCCGCAAGCAACGCCCATTCTTCCATCTTTTAATATCGGATCAATTTGTCCATCCCGATATAAACCAGCTGATTGCAACGCTTGCTCCGCAGCATCCACACA
>NZ_JARIDQ010000072.1 GCF_029256985.1 Otariodibacter sp.
ATGAACATCCAAAACCTAAAACTATTCTTAGATATTATCAACACTCATAGTTTTATTCGCACAGCGGAGAAAAATCATATGAGTGCGTCTACGCTTTCTCGACATATTCAAAGAATGGAAGAGGAAATTGGACAACCATTGTTATTACGAGATAATCGACAGGTTATTTTAACGGAAGCGGGTAGGAAATTTTTAAGTTTTGCAGAGCAAACTTGGCTTTCTTGGCAGCAAATTCAACAAGAATTATCCCAAAAACAAAATGAATTAGAAGGGGAACTTAAGCTATTTTGTTCTGTAACTGCCGCTTATAGTCACTTGCCTAAAATACTAGAACGATTTAGACAACGCTATCCCAAAGTAGAAATTAAATTAAGTACGGGCGATCCAGCTAAAGCATTAAATACCGTACAATCATTAAAATCTGATCTAGCTTTAGCAGGTAAACCTGAATTTCTGCCACATAATATTGCTTTTCAATTTATTGATGATATAAGCCTATCGTTAGTTGTACCAAAAATCACTTGTCTTGCAACTAAATTACTCAAATACTCCCCTATTGATTGGCAACATATCCCTTTTATTTTACCTGTAGAAGGTCCTGCTCGTCAGCGAATAGAACATTGGTTTAAATTACAAAAAATCCGTAAACCACAAATTTATGCAACCGTTGAAGGCCATGAAGCTATATTATCTATGGTTGCAGTCGGTTGTGGTGTGGCAATGCTTCCTGATGTCGTGGTACAACATAGTGCTGTAAGCGATCAAGTATCCTTCTTTTTACCCGATATTGCGATTAAACCTTTTGAGTTAGGCGTTTGTGTTCAACATAGACGCTTAAAAGAGCCTATTATTCAAGCTTTTTGGAAGTTGCTGTCTGCTCTAGATTGAATCTCATACTGCAACAATTTGATAAAATCAGTTAATTAAAAAATCAGAATAAGGAGAAAAAATGAAAATCGTTGAAGTTAAGCACCCGCTTGTAAAACATAAACTAGGTTTAATGCGTGCTGGTGATGTTAATACCAAAAACTTCCGTGAATTGGCCACTGAAGTTGGTAGCTTGTTAACCTATGAAGCAACCGCAGATTTAGAAACTGAGAAAGTTACTATCGAAGGTTGGAATGGTCCAGTTGAAATTGACCGCATTAAAGGTAAAAAAGTAACGGTTGTTCCTATTTTACGTGCGGGTTTAGGGATGATGGATGGTGTACTTGAACATATGCCAAGTGCAAGAATTAGTGTAGTGGGAATGTATCGTAATGAAGAAACCCTTGAGCCAGTTCCTTACTTCACAAAATTAGCGAATGATGTGGAAGAACGTCTTGCTATTATTGTAGACCCAATGCTTGCAACAGGTGGTTCAATGATTGCAACCATTGATTTACTCAAAAATGCTGGATGTAAAAATATCAAAGTGCTAGTGCTTGTAGCTGCACCAGAAGGGATTAAAGCATTAGAAGCAGCTCATCCTGATGTAGAACTTTATACTGCTTCAATAGATAGCCACTTAAACGAACAGGGTTATATTATCCCTGGTTTAGGTGATGCGGGTGATAAGATTTTTGGTACAAAATAAGTATTAATTATATTAGACGCTATAAAACCATACTTTATAGCGTCTAATTTTCTTTACCAACTCCCACCAGCACCGCCACCACCAGTGCTTCCACCGCCAAAACCACCGCTAGAACCTCCGCCAAAGCCTCCACTGCTATGACCAAAACCACTAGAGCGACTATGGCGTATTACTCTACCTAGATCGCCTGAACTAATATAAACTCCATTTCTTCTATTAAAACCGCCAAACACAAAGAAAATAATTATGGCAAAGAATATGAATATTAAAAAATCGTTCGGATCATTTTCATCTTGATTCTCTAAAGGTTGATATTCCCCTTGCGTTGCTGCAATGATAGAAGATAAACCTTTTGCAATACCTTCTGCATAACGATTTTCTTTAAAATATGGAGTGATATCATTACGAATAATTGATGATGCGATTGCATCCGGTAATACCCCCTCTAAGCCTCGACCTGTGGCAATAAATAATTTGTGATCATTTTTTGCAACTAAAAGTAGTACGCCATTATTCTCTTTTTTCCGTCCAATACCCCACTTATTAAATAAATTATGAGTGTAACTAGAAATAGTTTCACCTTCTGTACTCGCTATGATCACAACCGCAATTTGAGAACTTGTTTTTGTGCCATAATCTACCAACGCATTTTCTAGTGTCCGTTGATCTTGTGGGCTTAATGTTTGGGTATAATCTGTTACATAACGAAAAGGATTGGGTACACTAGGATATTCTGCCGAACTCAATGCAGAAAAACTGAACAGTGCTAAGGAAAGTATTAATTGGTAATATCGCTTTATCATTTGATGATCACCTCATTAGGTAACTCATTTTTATCATCTGTTTGAATCGGAAAATATGTTTTCAGCTGTTGCTCAACTTGCTGAATTCCCTTGCAAATAGCAAGGGTAAAGTCACCATTCTGACAATCGGCTTTCATTACTTGATAAACTGACTCCCAAAATGATTCTCCTACTTTTTGGTGAATCCCCTCATCACCTACTATCGCCATTAAACGAGGTTTAAACGATAAATAAATTAATACACCATTGCGATCTTTTGTTTCTCGCATCGTTAATTCATCAAATAGCTGATTGGCTCGATCGATAGGTGAATTAGATTTTACTTTACGCTCTACCACCACTCTCAATTCAGCAGAGGTTTGTTTTTCTAAATGTGAAATTGCTTGTTCTATCTGTTGTGTATCAATCGGTAATTTCTTATTAAGAAGATCAAATAATCCCATAATTTCCTCAGTAAAATAAGCTTTGTTTTATAAAAATAATCCCATTATTTGCAAAAAAATAATGGGATCCTACCGCTTATCTCTTTGCTTTAGCCCACTTTAGTTAAAATTAACTACGGGAGCTTTTTCCGCACCAGCGTCTGCTTTAAATTGAGGCTTAGTTTCAAAACCAAATAATAAAGCGACAAATTTTGTCGGCACTTGACGAACTTTTTGATTATATTCTTTCACCGCATTATTAAAATTATTACGTTCTACGTTAATACGATTCTCAGTTCCTTCAATCTGAGCTTGTAAATTGAGGAAACCTTCATTCGCTTTTAACTCTGGATATCGCTCAACACTGACTAATAAGCGTGATAATGCTGAATTTAATCCTTGTTGTGCTTGTTGGAATTGAGCTAACTGCTCTTCTGTTGCATTACTTGGGTCAATATGCGTTTGAGTGGCTTTCGCTCTCGCCTCAATAACTTGCGTTATAGTTTCTTGTTCAAAATTCGCTTGACCTTTCACCGTATTGACTAAATTTGGAATTAAATCTGCACGGCGTTGATAAGCTGATTCCACATTCCCCCACACAGAATTAATGCTCTCTTCAGCTTTAACTAAACCGTTATAACTATTGCTTAAAGTGAATCCACCAATAATGACAATAACTGCAATAATAATGAGTGTTTTCCATTTTTTCATTTCATTTACCTTTTGTTGTTAAAAAGCTGGTTGTTAAAAAGCGATATGAATAAGTATAGATAAAACTACACTTTATCCAATTCTTTTTCCGTTGATTTATTAAATATTTTATCTTTTAACACACCTAATAATTGTTGTCTAATTTCAGCAAGTTTAGGTCGTTCATTTTTATTAAACGCCACAGGACGACAAAACTCCATCGCTTTAATCCCTAATCTTGCAGTTAATATCCCTGCCCCCATTCCTTGTGCTGCCCGCATAGATAATTTTGCGGTAAGATTTTGTGAAAAAAATTCCATTCCCACATCTGTCATAATTTCAGTCGCACCCGCAAATACCATATTGGTAAGCACCATTCTAAAGAGTTTTAAACGGCTAAAATAGCCTAATTCCATCCCATAAACTCGAGTGATTTTATTCACTAAGGCAATATTACGCCATGCCATCATTAAGACATCAACTATTGCTAATGGACTTACTGCAACAATAATCATATTTTCTATGGCACTTTGACTAATCATTCTTTTTGCTTGGCTATCTAATGGAATAAGTACATTCTGGCTAAATAGATAAAGCACTTCTTGGCTGTTATATCCTTGGTCTAATTGGCTTTTCCAACGTTTTTCTGCCTGAGCTATCATTGGCGTTTGGGATAAATTTTGAATCACCGATTGACAAAACTCTGTCGCCATCTCACCGCTTACATTATTTTTATCAACTAACCATTGCTGGGTCATTTGCTGATTTTGATGATGTTTACGCAACCAACGTAGCTTATTCCATTCAACAATTAAAGTTCCAATCCCCGTTAAGCTGACACAGAAAAAAACAATAGAGAAAACAAAATAAATCCACTGATGAGCCATCCAAGTATCGATTAACCATTGAATAGATTGAGCAATCACTGCGCCACAAAATAAGACTAAAGCACCAAGTAGCACTCGAACCCAGAATCGAGAAGGTTTTAAACTTTCCTCAATAATGAGTTCAGCTTCGACATTCTTACTCTCTTCTTCTAATTCAACAGACTCTACGGAATCCTCAGAAAATTCCTGCTTAGGTTGTAGTACTGTTTCTTGTTGCTCTTCTTCACTAAATATTTTTTTATCCAAATTTTGCCTCCATAAGCCGATGTTTTAGCCCTTCATAGCCTTGCTCAGTTCTTAATAGTGCAAATAAATCATTTGCTTCGGGATATTCTTTATCTAAATAACGCAACCACTGCTTAATTCGTGCAATGTGATAAAATCCTTTATTATCTTGTCCATTTTCCATTTGAACGTAGGTATATAATAAATCTAGCACTTGTTGCCAAGGCATTTTCGCTTCAGAAAATTTGACTACCTTACTTAAATTAGGGACTTGCAATGCACCTCGCCCGATCATTACACTCTCGCAAGCGGTCACTTCCACACATTTTTTTGCAGAATCTACATCCCAAATTTCACCATTTGCAATAACCGGAATAGTGAGTCGCTGACGAATTTCCGCTATTTTGTGCCAATTAATTCGTTCAGCCCGATAACCATCCATTTTAGTACGTCCGTGAACCGTAATTTCCGTTGCTCCACCTTGTTGCACCGCATCTACAATTTCAAAAGCTGAAGAATCAGAATCCCATCCTAATCTCACTTTAACTGAAACAGGCAAATCTTTAGGGACAGCCATTCTCATTGCTTGAGTTGCTCGATAAATAAGTTCAGGATTTTTAAGAAGCGAAGCTCCACCTTGACTACCATTAACTGTTTTAGATGGACACCCACAATTTAAATCAACACCGTGAGATCCTAGCTGAATAGCAAGATCCGCATTTTCTGCCAACCATTCAGGATGTTGCCCTAAAATTTGAACTCTAACAGGTGTACCAGACGGGGTAAAGCCTTGATGATGTAATTCAGGGCAAAGGCGATAAAAGGTTTTTTTAGGTAATTTTTGATCGACAACTCGTACAAATTCAGAAATACAAAAATCATAATCATTAACTGCAGTTAACAACTGTCGAACAAAAGGATCTAACACGCCCTGCATTGGTGCAAGAATAACTCGTTTTGGTAAAAATTCCACAGGATCTAACCGCTTGTTAGTGATAGCGCCGCAAATACAAATCAGGACGAGCGATTAAATAGATAATTAACGCCGTAATAGCACCTAACGTATCCGCTAATATATCCTTTTGAGCATCCCAAATATCGCCTTGCGATCCTAAAAACTCCACTCCTGCCTCACCGCCTTCAATCACTGCATATTGCCATTCAATCAATTCGTAAGTTGCTGCCAATGACATGATAAAAAATAACGAGAAAAAGAAGGCAACACCTACTCCACATTTACGTTTACGTAGTAGCCATTCCGCCATTGGAAAGCTGTAAAAGCCGATAATATAGTGCGCCACACGATCAAAATGATTACGCCCTTCTCCAAGAAAAGGCTCTAAATAGACATTTGCCCAATCAAAAGGTACATTTGCAAAAGTATATTTTGCACCGATTAAATGCATAATCATCCATAATGACATTAAGAAATAAGCTAACCCACTAAATTGGAAACGTGAATACGTTAACATTAATAGTCCAAATACGATAAAAATTGGTGTTACTTCCGCATACCACACATCTCTATCTGTCGGATGCCAACCCGACCATATAGATATCACAATCACAACAATAGCTAAAAAAAGTGGTATAACATGAGATCGAGACTGCATTATTTCCAACCTTTTGCTTTACAAATTAAGTCATAAGCTGCTTGAATTTGTTGTGCTTTTTCTTTCGCAACTTCCATCATTTCTGGTGGTAATCCTTTTGCAACCAATTTATCTGGGTGATGTTCATTCATTAACTTACGATAAGCTCTTTTTACTGTTGTTTGATCACTATTGGCATCAACACCTAACACACTATATGCATCTTCCAAGGTTGGACCTTTGTTATAGGATTGCTGATATCCACCACTCTGCCCTTGATAATGCCCTTCTTGCTGTGAAGAATATTGCTCGTATTGGTACTGTCCTGAACGAAAACGTTGTGCAGCTGCTATCATTGCTAACATTTGCTCAAACTGGAATTTAGACATTCCTAATGCTTCCGCAATCGTAAACAAAATTTTCTGTTCATTAATATCAATAGTGCCATCTTGTAAGGCTGCTTGCATTTGTACTTCAACAAAGAAACGTAATAAATCCCTACGTTGCCCACAGGCTTCTCTAAACTCTTTAATCACTTGACGTAAAGGAAAATCAGCATTCTTTCCTAAGGTAAACGCTTTTTGTGCGAGTTGCTGACTTTGAGTATCCAATTTCATTTGAATCATAAGTCTTCTTGCAAGTTCAATATCGTCTTCAGTTACTCGGCCTTTAGACTTAGAAATATGACCTAATACAGCAAATGTTGTTTGAATAAAGATAGATTGACGAGTTAATGCCTTACCAAATACAGAGGAAGAAACCGACCCTAATTCATATAATTTTTTATCAGCCCAATGACCAATAATTACACCAAGTAGCCCTCCAAAAAAACCACCCAAAAACTTATAACCGATGAAAAATCCCAAAAGTTTTCCAATAAACTGCATAGCTAGCCCTTTCTATTAAATTTTCATCTATTTTAACGGAAAAAAAATAAAAATACGAAATAGATTATTTATAAAAAAATAAAGCCTCGAAAAATCGAGGCTTTATTTAAAATATTATGCAAAAATTAGTATTCTAATACTGCACGACGGTTTTTTGCATAATCAGCTTCTGTATGACCTAATACTGCTGGTTTTTCTTCACCATAAGAAACTGTTGAAACATTTGTTGCACCTTTAGATGCTAAATAATTTTTTACTGCATCTGCACGGCGTTGTCCTAATGCGATATTGTACTCAGGTGTACCACGCTCATCAGCATGACCTGCAATAGTAACATTACCACTTGTAGAATTTAAATATTGTGCATGTGCATCTAATAAATTTTGATATTCACCTTCAACATCATAACGATCAAAACCGAAATAAACTGTATTATAACGAGTTTGTAAATCTTGAACTGACATACCACCAAAAGTTTGAGTAGTTGTATTTGCTGTTGTTGTTGCTGTTGTTGCTGCTGCATCATCATTGCTTGAACTACTACATGCTGCCAAAACAAAAGCTGGTGCCGCAATCATTAATACTTTAGCTAGTTTTTTCATTTTGTTCTCCTAAAAAGAATTATTGTTTAGTCAAATACGGTGACCAAGCAGGGAACTTATATTGCCCACCTACACCCGGCAAGTTAGCTTTAAAACGGCCATCTGCTGACACCAATTGTAGCACTTTGCTCACACCTTTGGTAGAGCTATAAATAACCATAGTACCATTTGGCGAAATACTTGGACTTTCATCTAAAAACGTAGAGCTTAGTACTTCCGTGCTACCTGAAACCAAGTCACGCTTTACAATTTTATCGCTTGAAACCATGATTAAATTCTTACCATCTGAGGAAATCTTACCACTACCACTTCCTCCGATTAAGCTGATGTTACCACCCGATAGATTCATGCTATAAACTTGAGGTGCTCCTCCACGATCTGAAGTAAATAAAATTCTACTTCCATCAGGTGACCAACTTGGCTCTGTATTATTTCCTTGTCCTCTGGTTAATTGTTTAATTCCACCGCCATTTGCATTAGCAATATAAATATTTAATAATCCATCTTGGTTTGATGCAAATGCTAGCTGAGATCCATCTGGTGAAAATGATGGTGCTCCATTATGTCCTTTTAAAGCTCCTACGACTATACGTTTACCACTACGTATATTATGTACCACAACTTGAGGCTTTTTATTTTCAAATGTTACATAAGCTAATTTTGTTCCATCTGGAGACCACTCTGGTGACATAAATGGTTCTTTACTTGAAACTAGAGTAAAGGCATTAAATCCATCATAATCTGAAACTCGTAATTCGTACGATGATACACCTCGTTGAACTACATAGGCGATTTTAGTTCTAAATGCACCTCGAATTTGGGTAATTTTTTCAAAAACTTGATCACTTACAGTATGAGCTCCTAATCTAATTTGTTCAGTTGACACATTAAAAGCACCTTGAGATACAACATTACCAGCAAATCCTGATGTTCCTAATACATCAACTAACTGATAGGCGATACTATATCCATTACCAGCAGCCTCTACTTGTCCAACAACAACATAATCAGTGCCTAAAGTAGTCCATTGATCGGGAACGATATCACTAGCTGAACCTGGTTGTGATGGCAATCTATTTCTAGGAATAGGAGAAAATTTTCCACTATTACGTAAATCATCAGAAACAATTTGAGCCACATCACTCGGTACTGATACGTTCGTCCTAAAAGGTACTACTGCTATTGGTTGAGATGTATTAATTGCACCATCTACTAAAATCTGAACATCGGATTCAGCCATAGCAGATACTGCCATAAAACAGCTTATAAGTCCTACGCATTTCTTAAAATATGCGAATAATTTCATAAATTAACCTCTAAAATTAAGGAGTTATGGGATAAATTATCAGTAATTAAGGTCTAAACTCAATTGTTGGTGAACTATATTGCTGATATATCGCATCTGATGGAGCAGGAGGTACTTTTCCTGTTGCAACAATTGCTCTCGTTGCAGCATCACAAACATCAGCTGGACCTTTTATCACCTGATAATTTCTTATCACTCCATTTCTTTCAATAAAAATTCTAACATAACAAGATTGTCCATTTGCATTTCTAAATTTAGATCTTAGTAATCGGCTAATTTGATCCAAATAGCGATTACCTAGAGCAGACCCTTGTCCTACACCAGTAGTTCCTCCACTTCCTTTTGAACCACTTTGATTTCTATTACTTCCTTGTCCAAGTGTTCCATCCAGTAGCTGTTGAGCTCTTGCAGCATCTCTAGCTTTAGCTTCTTTTTCTGCTTTCGCTTTTGCTTCTTGCTCAGCCTTAGCTTTCGCTTCTTTTTCTGCTTTAGCTTTAGCTTCTTTTTCTGCTTTCGCTTTTGCTTCTTTTTCTGCTTTTGCTTTTGCTTCTTGCTCAGCCTTAGCTTTCGCTTCTTTTTCTGCTTTCACTTTTGCTTCTTGCTCAGCCTTAGCTTTAGCTTCTTTTTCTGCTTTCGCTTTTGCTTCTTGCTCAGCCTTAGCTTTCGCTTCTTTTTCTGCTTTCACTTTTGCTTCTTGCTCAGCCTTAGCTTTCGCTTTTGCTTTCCGATCTTCCTCTGCCTGTTTAGCTAGAGCCTCCAAACGTTTAGCCTCTGCCTCAGCCTTCAATCTTGCTTGTTCTGCAAGTTTTTTACGAGTTTCTTCCTGCTGCTTTGCAACTTCTTGTTTTTTCTGTTGTTTTTGCTGAATTTTTTTCTGTTCTTCTCTTTGTTGCTCTAATTGTTGTTTTTTCTCTTTTTCTGCAATTTTTGAAGCTTCCAAATCATCAACTTTGGCTACTTGTTCACTCTCCACAATCTCTGAAGTAGCTTCCTTAGGTTGTTCTTCATCAAATTTATCTGGTAGATTCTTAGTAACGGGAGCAACTAATCGATTATATTCTTCCGCAACTTGCCCAGTATCAACCATTACAGCTTCAAAGCTATCTTGATCTCCTCCACTTCCACCGGATGAATATTGAATCATTTTGGTAAAAAAAGATCCGATTAAAAGTAACCCAATCAATACAAAATGTAAAAATACAGAAAAAATTATAGCAATTTCTAATCTATCATTTTTCAATTTCACGTATTATCCTTGATTATTTTCCTTGAGTCATTAAACCAACTGACTTTATACCGGCATCCTTTAATAAAGAAATTCCTTTCATTACTTCTTCATAAGGAACATCTTTTCCACCAGCTACAAGAAATAAGGTATTATTATCTTTATCAAAAGCATCTGCTGCATAAGCTATAACATCTTGCTCATTGATAAACTCATTTTCATTCTGTTGAATGTAATTTCCTTCTATCTTTAATTTATACATACCTACATCTGCAATTTCTAAAATTACAGGCGTTTTATCTTCATTTGTAACTGACTGACTATGTCTCTCTTCTGGTAAATCTACTTCAACACTCTGACTAATAATTGGTGCAGTAGCCATAAAGATTAATAATAATACAAGCAATACATCTAAAAATGGAACAATATTGATTTCAGATTTAATTGCATTACGTTCTCGACGACGAGACATATTTTCCTCTTTTATAATATTATTTTGTTCTACTCCGTACTCACATAGACTTATAAAATTAAGTCTATGCTATGAATACGACTATTTTTTGGCAAAAGCCTGACGATGTAAAATTGTAGTAAACTCATCAATAAAATTGGCGTAATTTTGTTCCAACTTATTTACCTTTAAACTTAAGCGGTTATAAGCCATAACTGCTGGGATGGCTGCAAACAACCCGATAGCAGTTGCAATTAAAGCCTCTGCAATTCCCGGTGCAACCGATTGTAACGTAGCTTGTTTTACCGCACTTAATCCCATAAAAGAATGCATAATTCCCCATACTGTACCAAAAAGTCCAATATAAGGACTAATAGATCCAACTGTTCCTAAAAAAGGAATGTAACTTTCTAAACTTTCTAATTCTCTATTCAGAGCTAAGTTCATCGCTCTAGTAGAGCCTTGAATAGTTGATTCTGGCGCATCAGGATTTGATTGTTGTAAGCGATTATATTCCTTAAATCCTACATAAAAAATTTGCTCTGATCCACTTAATCCGTCTCTTCTGTTTTCTAACCCTTCATGTAATCTGTGTAAATCCTCACCAGACCAAAACCGCTCTTCAAATACTAAAGCTTCTTTTTTAGCACGAGTCAATACACTACTACGCTGAATAATTACAGCCCAAGATAACACAGAAAATACAAGTAAGATAAACATTACAATCTTAACAACAATACTCGCTTCCCAAAATAACGATAGCAAGTCAAATTCAGTTGACATTGAAAAACTCCGAATAAAGTAAAATATTAAAACGATCCAACCGCTTGTAATTGTACTAAAATGACATCAGGGATCACTATTGGTTTCATTTTTTCTAGATTAACACAAGCAACTGTTACAGTAGCTTCAGTTAAGCACTCTTTCTCACGCCATAATTTTTGTTTAAAGATAATGGATGCTTTTTTAAGCTTCACAATCTCAGTTTCAATAATTAACATATCATCCAAGCGTGCAGTAGCCTTATAGTCAATCTCAATTTTTTTCACAACAAATGCTATTTTTTCTGCAAATAATTTTTGTTGAGAAAAAGAAAGAGTCCGTAATAACTCTGTTCTTGCTCGTTCGAAAAAATTCAAATACTGCGCATGATACACAACACCACCAGCATCAGTATTTTCATAATATACACGAATAGGAAATTGCATCAACTGATCCATTTATACCAAAAAATTAAAGCGTCTAAAAAGTAGACGCATAATAACCTCCATTTTAGATAGAGAATATTTGTTGTGCAAGATCTTTTATGCTTACTTTTGTAAAAATAAAAGATATATGTTTAACAACTATTAACCTAACAATGAAAAGATAAAATAAAGAAATGAAGGTAATACAATTATATACCCCAAAAAAGGTAAAAAAATTATTCTAAATAAAGACGATTTAATTTCAAAGCCTATACCATGGATCCATAAAATCACCATTCCATAAAAAACAAATAGAGCAAAATATGGTATATGTCCACCAAAGTGCAATGCAAATGAGCTCGAAAATACCCAAATTAAAATAAACATTGATGTGGATATTATAAAAGAAAGGGCTTTCAACCAGCCCTTTCTTGTTAAATTATAAAGAGAATCTATCATGATTACTCGTCAAATTTACCTGTTTTTTCAATACTAATGGTGACGACAACAGCAAATAAAATTGCTAATAGCACACCTAGCACCCAAGTTACATAGAACATAGTCTTCTCCTAATACAAGCTTGATTGATTGCTTTCAATAAATTTAGCGTCAATACGTCCAAACATTTTGATATAAGTCCATATGGTGTAAGCAAGTACAATTGGTACAAAGACACAAGCAACAACAAACATGATTGTTAGTGTAGTATGGCTAGCAGTCGAATCCCACATAGTTAAACTCATTTCAGGATGAGAAATAGATGGCATAACAAATGGGAACATAGAAATACCCGCTGTTAATATAATTCCTGCTAACATTATTGACGAAGCAAAGAAAGATAAGCCAGATCTATTGGCTCGAGATGCTACAAATGTTAATAATCCACCAACTACACCTAAAGCAGGTATAATCCAAAGAACTGGCATTTCAAAATAATTTTTGAACCATGCACCACTTTCTAAAGTGACACTCTTCGTTGTAAATACTGATGGTGCATTATGATCAATAATACTGGTTACAACAAATCCTTCTTTGAAATAAACAAAAATACCAGCAATCACAAAAACACCGATAGCTACTAAAGATGTAACCTGAGATATCCCTCTGGCACGATTACG
This sequence comes from Otariodibacter sp., assembly GCF_029256985.1. GTDB lineage: Bacteria > Pseudomonadota > Gammaproteobacteria > Enterobacterales > Pasteurellaceae > Otariodibacter. Next base: position 12,972 of record NZ_JARIDQ010000072.1, read on the forward strand.
TAACTCACCTGTAGTTTTCATTTGTAACCATGTTGCACCTTGAGTCGTTAACATCATCAAGCTAATAACTCCACATAATAATGCAAATGGATTAAGTAAACCAAAAAATGAACCTGTATATCTCACTTGATTCAATTCATTAAATTCAAATGGAACACCCTGTAACAAATTACCGAATGCTACACCAAAAATTAACGAAGGGACAAAGCCACCAATAAATAATCCCCAGTCCCAAGCGCTTCTCCATTTAGGACTATCAATTTTCGCACGATATTCCATACCCACAGGTCGGAAAAAGAGTGCTGCTAATACTAGGATCATCGCAAGGAAAAAACCTGAGAATGATGTTGCATAAACAGTTGGCCATGCAGCAAAAATAGCACCACCAGCTGTTAATAACCAAACTTGGTTTCCATCCCAATGAGGTGCAATAGAATTTATCATAATACGGCGCTCAACATTACTCTTTCCTATTACAGGTAATAATGTAAGCACTCCCATATCAAAACCATCTGTAATAGCAAAACCAATTAAAAGTACGCCGATTAAAATCCACCAAATAAAGCGTAAAACTTCATAATCAATCATTTTTTACTCCCACTTATTTCGTAGACTGTTCAAAATGGTAGCGACCTGTTTTTAACGCACTAGGTCCTAATCGACCATATTTAAACATTAAATACATTTCAACAACCAAGAATAATGTATATAACCCACACAATAACCCTATAGAAATCCAAAGATCAACTTGTGTTAATGCTGAATTACTCACTCCTGTTGGAAGCATATTATAAATTGCCCATGGTTGACGGCCATATTCAGCTAAAAACCAACCACTTTCAATAGCAATCCATGGTAATGGTATCCCAATAAGTAATGCTCTAAATAATAAAGACTTATTAAAGTTACCTCTAATATTTCTAACAAATGCCCAAAAAATTAAAATTAGCATTAAGAATCCAGCTGCCATCATAATTCGGAAAGCCCAGAAAGTTGGACCAACATTAGGAATTGTATCTGCTGCTGCTTGTTTAATCTGTTCTTCTGTAGCATCCACTACATTATTGGTATAAGCTTTCAATAATAAACCAAAGCCTAAATCTTTTTGAACAGCCTTAAATGCTTCTTTATCTTCTTCTGTATAATCACCAGAGCGAAGTTTTTCTAGTAAAGAATAGGCGACCATACCAGTACGTACACGCTGTTCATTTTGTACTCTTAAATCCTTTAATCCCACAATTTCTGTATCTATAGATCGAGTAGCAATAATGCCCGCCGCATATGGAATTGAAATAGAAAATTCATTTTTCATTTCTTTTGAGTTAGGAATAACAATCATATTCCAAGGAGCTGGAGCATGACTTGTTTCAAATTCACCTTCCATCGCAGCTAACTTCACAGGTTGAGCACGTCCAATTTCATAACCTGATTCATCTCCCATAATCAATACAGAAAGAATTGAAATTAATCCAAAAGTAGCTCCTACAGAAAATGAACGACGTGCAAATCCTAAATCACGTCCTTTTAATAAATAGTAGGCACTAATTCCTAAAACAAATATTGCGCCACAAGTATAACCAGCCGTAACAGTATGTAAAAATTTAGCCTGAGTAATTGGGTTAAGAACCAATTCAGAGAAACTACTCATCTCCATACGCATAGTTTCAAAATTAAACTCAGATCCCACAGGACTTTGCATCCACCCATTAGCAACTAAAATCCATAAAGCTGAGAAGTTAGAACCAAATGCTACTGCATAAGTTGCTAGCAAATGTTTTCCTTTCGATAGACGTTCCCATCCAAAGAAGAAAAGTCCTACGAAAGTAGACTCTAAAAAGAATGCCATTAAACCTTCAATAGCAAGCGGAGCTCCAAAAATATCACCAACATAATGGGAATAATATGACCAGTTAGTACCAAATTGAAACTCCATGGTAATTCCCGTTGTCACACCTAAGGCAAAGTTAACTCCAAATAACTTCCCCCAAAATTTTGTCATATCTTTATACACTTCTTTACCTGTCGCAACATAAAGCGTTTCCATTGTAACCAGTACAAAGGAAAGTCCTAATGTCAAAGGAACAAATAAAAAATGATAAAGAGCGGTTAATGCAAATTGTAAGCGTGAAAGCTCAACAATATCTAACATTTTAAACCCCTTTATAATAGATTTATCTACATAATTGATTACAAATAAACCACAAATAATGTAATCCCCAACATACTGACATAGACAGCATCATTTTCAGAAAAATTTTCTGAAACGTTGAGGGATATTCTACTAGTAAACAATAAAATTAAAAACCATAAAAAGAGTACATAGATCACAAAATTAAATAATTATTTAATTTTATTATAAACTATCTATACATTATTGATTTAAATCAAAATTTAAATTTAAAAGAATTCATTCTTAAATACCTTAAAAGATCGTAATGACTTGTAAGATTTAATTTGATAATATGCGGAGATTTAAATTTCAATGACAGTTTTTCAATAAGAGGGATATATGTTAAACAAGAGTCTTTTTCTTTTTTCTACTAGTGTTCTATTTTTTATCCTTACAAATAATGTTAGCGTTGCTACTGATTTAAAAACTTCATCTTTAACAATAGTAAAAACAGAAAGTACAGGCACATTAGCGTACCAGTGCCAAAAAATGTTTAAGGAAGGTGATAAATTAATTTCGGAAGCTAAAAAACAACCAGGCACTCATCAAATCCAAGTGAGTAAGATGAAAGATAAGTTAGATTCTTCTAAACAACAAATTCTAAAATTAGATCCAATAAAACAAAATTTAAGCTGTGAAAAGGGATTGTTAGCATTAAATAATTTGAAAAAACAAACTCAAATAAAACAATAAGTGAGATTACTACCAAAGCTAAATAATAGTTAACCTGAATGTTAAGTCTATATTAGAATTTATATAAATACCTGTTTGTGAGGTAAGCATTTTCAATCAGCAGGTATTTTGTTATAAATGAAAAATAACTCAAAACATTATTCCTTGAATTAACTAAAAATCTCAAAACTCCATAAACTCTTAATCAACTCTTCCGAATGCTGAAAAAATCATAGCAGAGATCGCATTAAATGTAGATCTTCCTCTCCCATCTTAACTATAAAAAAACATCATCCTAAACAAGATAAAATTACAAAGTAATCGTATTAGACTTAAAACAAGTTTATTAAGCGTCAACAGGATCTATTGCATTAGAAGCTTTGGCACACAAATTAAAGAAAATATCCATTGATTTCAAAATGTTGGGAAGATAACTAGGTAAATATTACAACACTATTTAGTTATCCTGATGATATCGCAAAGCGATTTATACGACAAGTGCGATAGAATCGTTAGGCAGACACGTCGAGTGATAAAATACTTCCAACAGATAATACAGTATTTAAAGTGGGATAGTTAACCATTAAAGATGCATCAAAGATATGAATAAAAATTATACAAATTTGGCGAGTAGCTCTAAATCGTTTTATAATTGGATTTGGTGATCGCTTGACCGATCACCTTTAAATGAAATGTGTATTTACACAAAATATGGGTAAACTTTGAATCGGCTTTCTTTTCTAATTATCAACTAGCATCTTTCTTATACATGAATCAATACCTTTTGCATCTAAACCTAAATCTGCATACATCTCAGCTTGAGTACCTTGAGGAATAAAGAAATCAGGAATACCAACCATCACAAGCGGTTTAATCTTCTCTATTTTTTGTAAAAATTCATTTACAGCACTTCCTGCACCACCTTGAATTACATTCTCTTCAACAGTAACCAAAATATCGTGTGTATCTACTAAATCACGAATTAATGCTTCATCTAATGGCTTAACAAATCGCATATCAACAAGTGTATAATCCCTATCTTCCGCAACCTTTTGTGCCTCATTGAGTAAAGTACCAAAGTTAAGGATAGCAACTTTTTTACCTTCTCTTAATATCTTAGCCTTACCAATTTCCATTACCATCATCGGTTCTAACTTAACCCCTTGAGCATTCCCTCTAGGGTAACGTACGGCAACAGGTGAGTTCATTGTATAAGCAGTATAAAGCATTTGGCGCATTTCATTTTCGTCACTTGGTGCCATGATAGTCATATTAGGAATACAACGCATAAAGCTTAAATCAAATGCACCTTGGTGAGTTTGACCATCAGCGCCGACAATACCTGCTCGGTCAATAGCAAAAATTACAGGTAAATTTTGAATAGCTACATCATGAATTAACTGGTCATAAGCTCTTTGTAAGAAAGTGGAGTAAATTGCAATAACAGGTTTATAGCCTGCAATCGCAAGTCCTGCTCCTAAAGTAACCGCATGTTGTTCAGCTATGGCAACATCAAAATATTGATCAGGAAAACGTTTAGAAAACTCAACCATACCCGATCCTTCTCTCATTGCAGGAGTAATTCCTATAAGTTTAGGATCTTTCTCTGCCATTTCACAAAGCCAATTACCAAAAATTGAAGAATAAGTTGGTACTGATTTATTTTTAGGTAATTTGCCTAATGCAGGATCGAATTTTGGTACACCATGAAAACCTATTGGATCTTCTTCTGCTGGGGTATATCCTTTTCCTTTTTTCGTTTTGATATGAAGAAATAATGGACCAGACATATTTCTCATATTGGTTAATGTTGAAACAAGTTCATCAATATCATGCCCATCAATTGGACCGATATAATTAAATCCTAAACTTTCAAACATTGTACCAACGGGAGAAACAAAACCTTTTACATGCTCTTCTGTTTTCTTAACAAATTCTTTAATAGGCGGTACACCAGATAACAGTTTTTTACCACTTTCTCTCAAGGTGCCGTATAACGAACCAGTAAACAGACGAGCTAAATGATAATTTAATGCACCAACATTTTCTGAAATAGACATCTCATTATCATTTAAAATAACTAACATATCTGGGTGAAGTGAGCCAGCATGATTAAGCGCTTCAAATGCCATACCTGCTGTAATTGCACCATCACCGATCACGCAAACCGTCTTACGGTTAGCATTTTCTCTTTCTGCTGCAATGGCAATACCTAAGCCTGCGCTAATTGATGTTGACGAATGACCAACACTCAATACATCATAAGAACTTTCTTCTCGCCAAGGAAAAGGATGTAAACCATTTTTCTGACGAATTGTACACATTTGGTCTCGACGACCAGTGAGAATTTTATGCGGATAAGCTTGATGACCTACATCCCAAATTAATTGATCAAATGGAGTCTGATAGACATAATGTAATGCAACAGTCAGCTCTACAGTACCTAAGCCAGAGGCTAAGTGACCACTTGTTTGACTGACAGATTCTAATAAATACGCCCTTAATTCATCACAAAGTTGTTGTAATTTTTCTTTTGGTAATAAGCGTAAGTCATCAGGACTATTAATTTGACTTAATAAGGGATAGGTTTTTTGCATAATATCATCTTAATCGTAAGGTAAAGAATCTACCTAAATTATTGAAGAAGGCAGAAAATCTCTGCCTACATTTTCTACTGGAATTATGATTTTAGATCATCAGATAATACCGGTTTAATTGTATTTAAAATCTCTTTTACAACTCTTGCATTACCAGCCACTAAGTTACCTGATTTCAAATAATTTGTGCCACCAACAAAATTTGTCACCAATGCACCCGCTTCACGGGCAATAATATCGCCTGCTGCACAATCCCAAGGTTTTAAGCCGATTTCAAAATAACCATCAACACGTCCTGATGCTACATAAGCTAAATCTAATGCAGCAGAACCTGTACGACGGAAATCAGCAACACCGTTATTCATAAGACCTTCAATCATATTTAAATGAGCTGTTGTATGTTTTGCCACTTTAAATGGAAAACCTGTTGCTAATACAGCACCTTGTAAATCACGACGATCATTGTCTACTCTCAAACGGAATTCATTTAATTTAGCACCCTCACCACGAACTGCGGTAAATAATTCATTACGAATAGGATCATAAACAACACCCACTTCCGTACGTCCATTAACACGAATAGCGATTGATACAGAAAAATGCGGAAAACGTTTGATAAAGTTAGTCGTACCATCTAAAGGATCAATAACCCACTGCACATCGCTATTATCCGCAGACAAAAGCCCCGACTCTTCACCTACAATGGTGTGGTCAGGGTACGATTTTCTAATAACTTCAATAATTGCTTCTTCTGCCGCTTTATCAATAGCAGTGACATAATCATTAGTACCTTTTTGAGTAATATCGAGATCTGAAGTTGATTGCTCATAACCTTTGGCAATAATATTGCCCGCTTTTCGTGCTGCACGAATAGCGATATTTAACATTGGATTCATAATTCCACCAGATTTTAAAGAACGTAAAGTAAGAAGATATGAATTATAGAGAAAGTTGGACAATAAAGGAATAGCCTAAGTAAAAAAGCCTATTAAGCAATTATTTATATCTGTTATACTGCCTCCTAATAATTCCACTATTCTTAATTAATTCAGTAAACTATGAATACAAAATTCACACAAAAAGCTCCTCGATTCAAAACTGCAGAAGAGCGTAAAACCCCTAAATTTAAATCAGAACGTGATAAAAATGGGGCTTCTTATTCAAGAAATTCTCATAGGGAGAAGAGATCAAATAATTACCATCAGAAAACTCACCACGATATTTATCCACAAGAAGCGAAAAAAATAGGTAAAGAAGGCACGGTTAAAATTAGTGTAAAAGGCCGAACAAACAGTAATGAAAAGAAAACGGGTCCACTTTCACCTAGAGCACCAGAAAAAATTCGTAATAACCGTGCCACAGAGATGAAAATATATGGTGAAAATGCTTGCCATACTCTATTTCAACAACGTCCTGAAGCGATAGTTAGACTATGGGCAACAGTTGAAGGAGCAAAAAAAGCAGGCGATTTGCTGAGTTATTTAGCGGAGAATAAAAAAGCCTACCATGTTGTTGATAGCGAAGAAATGGAACGTGTTACTGGTACTGAACATCATGGTGGAATTTGCTTATTAGTAAAAAAAGCAACACCATTTTCATTGGAAGGCTACTTACAAATTGCTCGTCAAAGAGATTGTTTAGTGCTTTTAGATGGAGTAAATAACGCCCAAAATGTTGGAGGAGTGATCCGTACTTGTGCATTTTATGGTGTAAAAGGCATTATTGTAGAGCAGAATGATTTACTCAATTCAAGTAGTGCAGCTCGTGTGGCTGAAGGCGGATTAGAGTTTGTTCATGCTCTAGAAACTAAACATAAACAAATTGCATTGACTCAGCTACGCAATGCAGGATATCAAATTGTCCATTTAACTCGTCAAAAACAAACACCTTCATTAGCAAAAACAAATTTATCTGAGAAAATTGTTTTTGTGTTAAGTGAAGTTGTACCGAGTGAAATTGAATATCCTGAAGATACAAATGTGCAACTCTCTTTTTTAAATCCACTTAATAGCGGATTAAACATTGCAGTGAATAGCGGTATATTACTTGCTCATTGGTACCAAAATCATTTAGTTTAAAGAAAAACTGAATATAACAACTAATAAAAGCCCCTAATAAACAAGCGGTCAGATCTGCAAAATATTTCGGTATTATGTAGCAGTTGCACAAAGATTTATCTCAATGTTTCTGCTACATTTTTTCTTACTTCGTTGTCATTTAAGGGTAAGAAAAAATGAATACATTAGAAAAACTATTGATTGAAGAAATTTCACTTGCAGAACGAGAAAGAGATCAATGTGAAGCAAAGATAAAGGGATTGAATCAGAAAATTTTGGACTATCGGACAGCTTTGAACCACGCAAGGGATTCAGATTTTTCATTAAACAAGAAAGCTAGAAATATCCGTTTTCAGTCATCACCACGTCAATTAGTGGCTCATATTCTTAAAAAGCAACCAGAAAAATGGTTTCATACGAATGAAATTACTCTACAAGCACTGAAATTAGATAATCAATCTACTGATAACGGTGTGCAACGTTTACATTTACAAACTATTCACAGCACGCTAAATCATCTTGTGAAACATTCGCTAGTTGAGAAAAAGCTAGAAGGAAAAATATGTTATTGGCGTTTACAGGCAAGATAGCTACACTTTCAATTTCCACCGTATATCAATCACACTGTTTTCCAATCGTTCTACTACGCCTTTATTGAGCCAATACTTCAAAGCTCCACGCATAGAAACTGTATGTTGCGGTTGAATGATTGGCTCTTGTCCATCTCTAATAAGAATCAACTTAATCAATTCATTGACAGTAAAGTAATGATTTGGCTTTGCCTTCATTTCAAGTAGAATCATTTGACGTAATTTGCCTTTGAAATGGCGTTTATGACTTTGATAGGTATAAAGCTCCGTATCATATTCATCGGTTAATGCTTCTTCTTGCATAACTTCAATAGCAGCTTTTAGTTTTTCTATATTACTTTCTACTAGGGAAAGGTGTTCTAAGACCTGCTTTCGTTCACGTTGCAAGCGGTCAATTTTTGCCTGAATTTGACTTAAATAGATTTTCTTTGCCATTACATTATTAATCGTTCTACTTGTCTATGATTACCTTGCCAATATCCTTTCCAGTGATTATCTGATGAGGTGATGAGACATTTACTGGTAACATCATTGAAAATGGTTAAATTATCCTGTTTGCGAGTATCTTCACGGTACGCTACTTCGTTGGCATAGTTATCGAGATAAATGTTACTCATTTTATGGACTTGTCCGTAATACATACGTTTAAACCGTGCAAAATAACTTTCGGCAAGGTTGTTCGTAATCCTTGCATCACTACAATATTCACGTTGGTGATTAACTCGTTGTAAATCGTAATTTACTATCAATTCGTCATAAGCCGAATTTTCGTCCGTATGAATACGACTGTTTGGCTCAATATATGTATGAGCTAATTTCTTCACGGTTTCAGTATTTTCAGAAATAATTGGAAAAGTGATGGTTTTCTTAGCCCCCACGAGATTTGGATTATTTAAGGTATCTAGTTCAGAATAACGCTCACGCATAACCAAGACTGCACGTTTGTTTGGATTAGCATTGGCTTTTAGTCGTCTATCCACACGCTCACTTTTCTTATTCTTTGGACGTGTGGATGAATGCACATAAGTACCGTCAATATGTACTTCGCCTGACAATGGGAAAAGTTTACGTTGCTCGATTAGGCTCTCACGAATCTTATGAGCCAACGTAAAAGCAGTTTTATACTGTACATTCAAATCACGAGAGAGTTGGCAAGCAGAAATGCCTTTTACCGCATTCACAAATAAAGCAATAGCGAATAAATAGGTTTGAATCGGTAGCTTATGGTTCGCAAAAATCGTACCTGACGTAATACTAAAGGTATGCTTACAATATTTACACCGCCACTGCTTACGAGTAGAGATAAAATAGGCTTGATGTTGTACACTGCATTTAGGGCAAACTTGTTCATTTTCACTTCTCCAGCGTAATTTATGCAATAAAGAAAATGCAGCTGCATCAGATAGACGAGCTATTTTTATAGGCGACAGTGTTCGAGCTTTACTGGTTAAGAGAAAGTGAGATGCCATATTGCAGTTATACCTTGATTAAATTAAAATATGAAATATAATGCATATAAATTATGCATATAATATCATAAACGTTCACTTTAAACAAGGAAAATATGAAATAATGTGCATATCAGAAAGATTAAAAAAAATTTTAGAAGTAAAAGGCATAAGCGTAAAAGAGTTTTCAGAACTTACAGGAATATCTTATCGTTCTGCAATGAACTATCTTAATGAAGGACGTGATCCAAATGTAGATGGATTGGTGAAAATTCATGAAGCATTAGGAATTAGTATAACTTGGTTATTAACAGGTAAAGGGGCAATGTTTCAATTGGTAGAGAAAGAAAGTGATATGTCCAACCAAGAGGAAAAATTGATCGCTGATTACCGTTTAATGCCTGAAAATCTTAAAGAAGCCTTTGCAATTTCTTTCAAAGAAATTTCTACAAAACAATAAAATTACTTGCCCCTGTAAATAACAAAATATGGTCTATATTTTCACTAAAAAGGTTAAAAAATGTCCACCAATAAAAACTTCAATCTCTCTAATGCAAAAAAAGCTAAAAATGATGAATTTTATACTCAATATGTTGATATTGAAAAAGAAATGCAAGCATATTTAGATTATGATGAAAATATCTTTCGTAATAAGACCATTTTATTGCCTTGTGATGATCCTGAATGGAGTCATTATACTAAATATTTTGTACAAAATTTCTCTCGTTTAGGTCTAAAAAAGCTAATAAGCACAAGTTATGCTTATACTAGTAAGCAAATAAACTCTAGTTATAGACCTTCATTACTTGAAATAAATAGTTCTAATTTTAATGAGCAAAAATCAAAAACAAAAGGAAAAATTTTCACTTTAGTTAAAGAAACTAATAGTAAAAAAATAATAAATTTTGAAGATTTAAAATGGCATTATATGGATGGCGATGGTGATTTTAGAAGTGATGAAGTAAAATCCTTAAGAGATGAAGCTGATATTATTATCACTAACCCACCATTTTCATTATTTAGAGAATTTATTTCATGGATTATAAGTGCTAATAAAAAATTTTCTATTATAGGTAATATGAATGCTGTTACATACAAAGAAGTATTCCCATTGATAGCTAAAAATAAAATATGGCTTGGTGCAACAATTAATAGTGGAGATAGAGAATTTCAGGTACCTAATTCTTATCCACTTAAAGCGGCAGGATTTAGAATTGATAATGAAGGTAATAAATATATCAGAGTAAAGGGAGTTAGATGGTTTACTAATTTAGAGCATGGAAGAAGGCATCAACCATTACAATTAATGACTCTTTCTGATAACATAAGATTTAACAAACAAATTGCTAATAAAAATGCTTATGAACAATATGATAATTACAAAGCAATAGAAATACCCAAAACTAATGCAATCCCATCAGATTATCAAGGAATAATGGGAGTGCCGATTAGTTTTTTAGATAAGTATAATCCTGACCAATTTGAAATACTTGGAATGGATTTTTACATTAAAGAGGGGATTCTTAGCAATTTAGCCATAAAATCTTGGCAAGGGAAATATGATCGTGCTTATATAAATGGAAAACGTTCTTACTCACGAATCTTAATCAAACATAAATAAAAGGTAAAAATGGAAATAATTTATATAAATTGCACCAATGAAGAATTACTTAAAGATTCTAATGACGAGATAATAACTCATAAATTTTCTAATCTACCATTTCGTCTTCAAAGAATAGTTCTTAAAAACAACAACAAATATTCCGTAAATATAATTAATAAAGTAAAAGAACGCATTAAAAATATGAAGTTTAACGTTGCTGATTCATCAGGGAAAGAAAGATGTCTCAAAGATGTTCACTTAAAATCTTTTTGTGGAATGATTGCAGAGCAATTATGTTATGAAATTCTTAATTTCTATAATCAAAATGATAATGTTGATATAACATTAGATGATTCAAATAGTTCAATTAATCAAATAGACTTGAGAGTACTAAAAAAATGGAAGGATAATAAATCTATTGAACAAAGTGTTGAAAGAACAATTGAAGTTAGATCTTCATTTCCATTCTGTTCTATAGAAAAAGCTATTGCGAAAAATTTTGATATCTTAGGATATTATACTAATAATATAAAAAAAATAGAAATAGAAAAAGATTTTTATTTACGTTTTTTATTTAAACTTGATTATAATAAATCAGATTTTATTATAAATAAAAATGGTTCTATTGATTATAGTGCAACAACAGTTAATATTTTATCAAAACACTACTTTGATGAAAAATTTGATTTAAAAAAAGAATTATATATTTACTTTATTGGTGGTGTAACAAAACATATGATGTTAGATGATAGTATTGCATATGATGGCTCTATGAACTCTATTAATTTTAATCAAAATAATTCTGGTAAATATAGAAAAGTTAAAGCTAGAAATGCTTTAGATTGCATTTCTATTATTCAGCTAATACTAAATGTGATTACCAATGAAGCTGAAGAAGGAAAATAAAAATGATAACTAAATTAAAACATGATATTACTATTGGAGATATTTGTAAGGGGTTTATTTATAATGAATTAGAAGGTAAAGGGGTATTTGATTTATCAGGAAAACTAACCATTCAGCCAGAATATCAACGTAACTATATTTATGCAAAAGAAAATAAAGATATTGATGTTATTGATTCCATATTGAAAGGTTACCCATTGGGATTGATTTATTTTAACAAAACAGGTGATGATACTTATGAAGTTCTAGATGGACAACAAAGAATTACGAGTATTGGTAGATTTGTTACTAATAAATTTGCAATAAAAGATGAAAATGGTAATTATCAGAATTTTTTTAGTTTGTCACAGGATAAACAGGAAAAAATTTTATCCACTACTTTACTAATTTATGAATGTGAAGGATCTGAAAGTGAAATTAAAGAATGGTTCAAAACAATTAATATTGCAGGAATCCCTCTTACTGAACAAGAATTATTAAATGCTATCTATTCTGGAAAGTTTGTAACTATTGCTAAATCTGAATTTAGTAATAGTCAAAATACTAATATAAAAAAATGGGAAAATTATATTAAAGGAAACCCACTTAGACAAGATTATTTGGCAACAGCATTAAATTGGGTAAGTAATGGTAATATTAGTAAATATATGAGTGACCATAGAAATGATGACAATATTAATGAATTAAAAAATTATTTTTATACTGTAATCAATTGGGTATCAACAACTTTTATTTCTTTAAAAAAGGAAATGAAAGGATTGGAGTGGGGTAGATTATATAAATTATATAAAGATATACCTTATAATCCTGAAGATATTGACATAAAGTTAAAGGAATTATATGAAGATCCCTATATAAAAAATCAAAAAGGGATTTTTGAATACTTGCTTGGAGGAGAACAAGATAAAAAATTGTTAGATATTCGTATATTCGATAATGCTACTAAAAAACTAGTTTATAAAAAACAAACAGAAGAAGCTGAAATTCAAAAAAAATCCAATTGTCCTTTATGTGCAATTAGTGATAACAGTAACAAAACTAAAATTTGGTCACAAAAAGAAATGGATGCCGATCATGTCACACCATGGATTAAAGGAGGTGTAACAACTATAGAAAACTGCCAAATGTTATGCATTACTCATAACAGAGCTAAAGGTAATAGATAGTACTCTATGAAATAACATACTTGTAAGATAAATTTGAGCCTAAAGTTTATCCTTTAAAATTTGGCATAGAAATAGAAGTAGATAAAAAGTATCTGTTTTAATTATTCAAAAATCTTTTATAGACATAATATTATGATATTTTGTCAAGCTATTACGATTATTTGATTTTTTTATATCTTTAAATAAGCATTTTACCCTATTGTGATCTGCTACCCAAAAATTTTACTCTAATCCAACTAATTGAGGAGCCAATTTTTTATACCTACATAAGAGTATCTCTTACATTTCGATTTCATCCATCATAGGTGGCTATATGGGTAAAATCAGCCCCTTTGTGAAGTTTTATTAAAATATCGTTAAATTTTTTCTTATCAAAGATAAGATATTTTTATTATATTTTGTTAGTTAAAATGGCATAGTACCAAGAATTAAATTATACTCAAAGTCATACTTCAGCCGATTAAATATATCTTGATACTCCTTTTTAGTACTACCATCATACTCCCATTCTCCTCTTTTTAAGTATAAATTTTGAAAATTTTCTTTATAAACTATAAGGTTCAACTCGCCCTGCTGACAAATATCATAAAAATCAACTCCATAAGCCTGAAGATATGAAATTCTAAAAGCAAAATCATCTAAAAAACAATCACGAAAATAATATGTATTTTCAGTATATTTACGAAACTTAGAGTTAATTTTATCTCTTGCTTTTGTCCATAATTTCATAAACAAATAAACATCAATCTTAGCTAATTTAGAATAATACTCTATTTTCATTAAGGTTATATCTGACCTAACTTCTTTTCGACTTTCTTCTATTGCACAAATTTCATCATTTAATTTTTCACACTGTATATCAAAATCTTTTACAATATCATTTAATTTTTTAATTTCTTTATTTAATTTTTTAGCTTCATTCTTTATAAGAAACTTATCACTTTTCATATAAATACGCATTATACTTCCCCTTGTTTCATATTAAAAACCTAACACTATTGAATAAATTAAACTAACAATATCCAAAATAGATAAAATATTCATATAAACACATTTATCTACTATATATTTTATCTATTTCTTTCTCTATACGAAATAGCTTACGCCATTCACTTAAATAACGCTTTTCTAACCTATTTCCTTTTACAATAGCTAATCTATAATCGAATCTTTTTAGAATTTGTGGGATGGTTGCAATTTCAATCATTTCATCTGTTTTTTGTTCTTCTTCAAGCCATTGTTTAAATTTTATTTTCAAAGATCGTTCTGTTGTCATCAAAGACTTTTCTCTTAGTTAATAATCATTAGTCATTAGTTTACTAATTGTTCTATTTTTGTCGAGCAATCTGTTTAAATTTTTCGATCAAGATCGCAAATATAAAAAATATCCACCTAAAAACAATTCAGTAGATTACACACTGATAAATGTCTTGTGGTAAGAAATAATTTTTATCTTTACCACGATAATAGGTACTTTTATCAAGTATTATAAATTCATCTCGTTTTGGTCTTTTAATCTCTACATCATGCAAACTGTATAACACCACATAAATCACCATTTGCTCATTTTTGCTTAATTTTGTTTATGTTGGCTTAAACGACTTTTTCTCATATTGGTATATTAACCTAAATGAGATTTTTAGTCGTTATCTAGGAAATTCCCATTTTTAAATAACCATCTCATTGACTTCACTATTATTGTCCCACATTTAATTCGCTTTGAATAGAATTTCTATACGCTCTTTATCCCTCTGGTAATAAATAACATTTGTCTGTTACATTAACGAGTTTATCTTGTTTAGTAGCATAATTATTTGGAATGATTACTGGTATCATGCTACAAAAACACTTTGAGCCGATCTGAAAATTCAGGTGGTGATTTTTTATGTTCAGCGTTTGGCTTTGAGTACCGTGTACACACAAGGAATACGTATGGCACAACATTATCTGCTCTCTAGTAAATCTAAAAATTTAAATTTAAAACAAATCTTCCGTTTAAGTGAAGATGAAGCTTTCCAACTTTTAAAAGCAAACCGTTGGGGAAATCTTAATAATATTCGTGATGTCTGTTGCCCGCATTGTGGCATTCGCCATCACGCTTATTTTCTTAAATCTCGTAAACGTTGGTGCTGCAAACATTGTAAACGCTATTTCTACATTACGACCAACACAGCTTTTGCTTTTCACAAACTCTCTTTTGTTGATATTTTGGCGGCAATTCTTCTTTTTGCTAATGAAGTCAAAGGTATTTCCGCTATTACTATGAGTCGTCATTTAAATATCAACTATAAAACAGCTTTTGTGCTTTGTCATAAATTGCGTGAAGTTCTATTTAAAACTCGTGATTTAAGCCCATTACAAAGCGAAATTCATGAAGATGGAGCGTGGATTAACTTCACGCTACGCAAGCCTAATTTTCGCAAGAATACACAGAAACAAAAGATAAAGTGTCCTAAATTCCGTCCAACTAAACGCTGCATCATCAGCTTAAATCAACGAGCATCTAACGATGATACATTATGGGGTTCAAATCGTACGATTGTGGCAATGGATTACACGGAAAGTGCGAATACGGTATTAGAGTTAAATCATCGTTTTGTTAAAACAGGTAGTGATATTATGTGTGATGAAAATCCTGCTTATAATGGCTTAGATTTTCATTACGTAAGATGGTCGGTCAATCATCATAAAGCGTATAGTTATCAAGGTATCAATAACAATCTTGCCGAATCCTTCAATGCAAGATTCCGTGATTTACATCGTGGTGTTCATCATAAATGTGATAATAAGTACGCTCTACATTACGCCAATCAAGCTGCCTATATGTCAGATAACCGAAAAAAGTCTAATGGCGAGCTGTTCAATGATATTTTGAAACGTTGTCTATGGGTTCTACCATTAAGAGAATGGGTAGGCTATTGGCAAGGAAATCATCGAACACGAGAATTAATTGGTATGACTGCATTCAGCCATGAAGAAATTTCTCAAACCTACTTTAAAAATCTCAATGAGCGAATGAAGTACGAACAAGACTTGTTAGTGGCTTAGATTTAACTACAAAAATAAATTAAAACTTGAATGTTGGAAAAGATGTTTGCCTTTTAAGGTTAAGTAGATTCGTCACGTCTGTGATAAATAAATTTTGTCTAATGTATAGAAAAATGAGTTAGAATTAAGCGAAAGAAATGCCCTTAATCCTGTTTTTAGAGTTAAGAGCATTAGAAATTTTACTTGGGTTGGAACTGCTTTTCGGGTTTTGTGCAACTGCTACATAATACCGAAATATTTTGTAAATCTGACCGCTTGTATTTTTGTTTTTGATAACTTATTCGTTATTACAAGTTAGAGGCTTCAATTAAGCGTCTGGTATAATCATTTTGAGGATTATCGAAGATTTGCTGAACCTCACCACTTTCGATAACTTCACCTTGATTCATCACCATTACTCTATCACTCAATGCTCTCACTACAGACAAATCATGACTGATAAAGATATAACTTAAGCCATATTTTTTCTGTAAATTATTCAGTAACTCTACAACCGTGATCTGTGTTGAACGATCCAATGCGGAAGTTGGTTCATCTAGCAATACGAATCTGGGTTCAAGAATGATGGCACGTGCAATAGCGATACGTTGTCTTTGTCCGCCTGAAAACTCGTGAGGGTAACGATTGATCATTGAAGGAGAAAGATTTACCTCTTCTAATGTTTTCATTACTTTTTCACGACGCTTTTCTTTGCTCATTTTCGGGTAGTGAACAGATAAGCCTTCACCAATAATTTCACCCACTGTCAAGCGAGGAGAAAGGGAATTAAATGGATCTTGGAATACCATTTGCATATCTTTTTTCAATGCTTGGCGATCAGAATCAGATAACTCTGCGATCGTTTCATCTTCAAAGTTAATTTTTCCTTGGTAATCAAGCATCTGCATTATTGCTCTACCTAATGTAGATTTACCCGAACCTGATTCACCAACGATCCCAAGTGTTTCTCCCACTTTAAGATCTAAGGAAATATTTTTAACCGCTTTAAATACCTTTTTAGGTTTTCCAAAGAATGAACGTTTGATCACGTAATCAACATCAATATTCTCAGCTATAATGATTCGTTTTTCATTATCACTTAATGCCGGTTTAATGTTTCTTGGAATTGGCGTCAGTAATTCAATAGTATAAGGATGTTGAGGATTATGGAACACTTTATCTGTTTCACCGTGTTCAATAATTTGCCCTTTTTGCATTACACACACAAAATCACTGTATCGATGCACCAAACGCAAATCATGCGAGATAAGAATAATCGCCATGCCCATGTCACGCTGAAGTTCGTGCATTAAATCTAATATTTCTGCTTGAGTAGTCACATCAAGTGCAGTTGTTGGCTCATCAGCAATCAATAAATCAGGTTTATTAATAATTGCCATTGCAATCATAATACGTTGTAACTGTCCGCCTGAAAATTCATGTGGATAAGATTTCATTTTCTTAACTGCATCAGGAATTTTTACTTTCTCTAGCATCTCTAATGCATGTGCATAAGCCTCTTCTTTACTCATATTTGGATTATGCGTTTTAGTTGCTTCTGAAACCTGTTCACCAATTGTCATAAATGGATTAAGCGAGGTCATTGGCTCTTGGAAAATCATACCAATACGATCGCCTCGCAATGATCTCATTTGATCTTCAGATAATTTTAAAATCTCTTGATCTTCAAAACAAATAGAGGAATCTGCACCATAAGTCACAATATTATCTGGCAATAATTGCATAATTGACATTGAGGTCACAGATTTACCAGAACCAGACTCACCCACAATTGCTAATGTTTGCCCTTTATTGACAGTAAAAGAAACTGAACGTACAGCGTGTACATTTTCTTCATCGGTTTTCAGATAAACGTCTAAATTTTTAACTTCTAATAATTTCATTTCGTTACATCCTATTTGTCTTTTGGATCAAGAGCATCACGCAATCCATCACCGATAAAGTTGAAGCAAAATAATGTTAAGCATAAGAAAAAGGCTGGGAATACTAATAACCAAGGTGAAGTTTCCATTTGTGCCGCACCATCACTTAATAATGCCCCCCAACTACTCATTGGCTCTTGTGTTCCGAGGCCTAAGAAACTTAAGAAAGATTCAAATAAAATAAAACCTGGTACTTCAAGTGAGGCATATACCACAACAATACCTAATACATTTGGGATTATATGTTTCCAAATAATTTGACGTTTTGGCACGCCACACACAATAGCCGCTTCCACAAACTCTTTATTCTTTAATGTAAGTGTTTGTCCACGAACAATACGTGCTAATCCTAACCAAGCAATCAATCCTATTGCCACGAAAATCAATAAAATATTTTGACCAAAAAAAGTAACCAATAAGATTACAAAAAACATAAATGGAAATGAGCTTAAAATTTCAATAAAACGCATCATCACCATATCGGTTTTTCCACCAATGTAACCTGAAATAGCGCCATAAATTGTGCCAATAATTACCGCAATAAATGCACCGGCAACCCCGACCATAAGGGAAACGCGACCACCAATAGCAACACGTACTAATAAATCACGTCCTGAGGAATCCGTTCCAAAGTAGTGCATTGATTCAATACTTGGTGCTGCACTCATCATATTCCAATCGGTATCATCATAAGTGAAAGGCATTAAAGAAGGGGCAAAAGCAATAAATAATATGATTAATACAAGGGTAACTAAACTCGCTACTGCAGCCTTATTGCGAAAAAATCGACGACGAGCATCTTGCCATAAGCTACGTCCATCAAGTCCCATCTCAGTTGCCTCTACTGCTAGCTCTTCGGCTCTTTTTTGATTCTTCTTATTATCAACTAACATCTTGCATTCCTTATGAATAACGAATCTTTGGATCAATCACCGCATAGAGAATATCTACTACAGCATTAAAGAAAATAGTTAATGAACCGACTAAAATGGTTAAGCTTAATACTAATGAATAATCACGATTCAATGCACCATTTACGAATAATTGTCCAATTCCTGGCAAACCAAATACACTTTCAATTACCATGGAACCTGTGATAATCCCCACAAAAGCAGGTCCTAGATAAGTAATAACTGGAATGAGTGCTGGTTTTAATGCATGCTTAAAAATGATACGTTTAAGCGGTAATCCTTTGGCTCGAGCTGTTCGAATAAAGTTTGAATGTAAGACTTCTATCATTGAACCACGAGTAATACGAGCAATCCCTGCTACATAGCCAATTGTTAGTGAAATAACAGGTAAAATCATGTAATAGAGTTGCCCGCCATTCCACCCTCCTGCTGGTAACCATTTCACATAAATGGCAAAGAAAAGCACTAATAAAGGAGCAAATACGAAACTTGGCATAATTATCCCAGTCATTGCAAAAGACATTACCAGATAATCCCATTTACTATTTTGTCTTAATGCAGCAAAAGTACCCGCTAATAAACCAATAACTACGGCAAAGAGAAATGATACTATTCCTAATTTTATTGAAACTGGAAAAGCGGAAGCAATTAAATCATTTACTGTTTGATCTTTATATTTGAATGAAGGTCCAAAATCACCATGAGATAAATCTTCTAAATAGATAAAATATTGCTTATAAAGCGGCTCATTTAAATGATACTTCGCTTCAATATTTGCCATTACCTCTGGTGGATAAGCTCGTTCCGAAGTAAAAGGGCTTCCCGGTGCTAGTCGCATCAGAAAGAAAGAAAAAGTAATTAGAATAAAAAGAGTCGGAATTGCCTCTAAAATCCTTTTCAAAATAAACTTCAACATAGTAAATTCTCCAATTTACGCAACAAAAATAAAACAAGCGGTCAGATTCTATGTAAAATTAACAATATTGAATTCTGACCGCTTAAATACCGCTAGTGTTTAGTAATATATAAGTTTCTTAAGAAAATATGATCTTGAGGGTCTTTACCTTCATAACCTTTAACATAAGGTTTCACTAAACGAACACTCACATAATTATAAATAGGTACAATAGCAAAATCTTTTGCTAATACTGCTTCAGCTCTTGCATAAGCTGCTGCTCTACCATTCGCATCTGCAGCTTTATAAGATTCATCCATCGCAGCATCATATTCAGCGCTTTGGTAGAAGGCAGTATTGTTACTTGAATTAGATAAGAAATAGTTACCAAAGGTTGTAGCTTGATCATAATCTGCACTCCAACCTGCACGAGCTAAATCATAGTTACCTTGGTGACGAGTATCTAAATACGTTTTCCATTCTTGATTCTCAAGTGTTACGTCAACCAAACCTTTTGTATTTGCTTTCCAAATAGAAGCCGCTGCAATTGCCACTTTCTTATGATTTTCGTTAGTATTATACAAAATTGAAAATTTAAGTGGGTTTGATTTACTATAACCCGCTTCTTCTAGTAATTTAATTGCTTGCTCATTACGTTCTTTCATTGGTAATGTTGAATATTCAGGTTGCTGAATTTGATCACCTTCTGAAATATAAGTTGGGGTAAACACATAAGTTGGTATTTGACCTTGTGCCAAGACTTTTTCTGTAATGATGTCACGATCTAGTGCTAAATTTAAAGCTTCACGCACTTTTACATTATCAAATGGTACTTTCTTATTATTAATTTCATAGACATAAGTTGCTAATGTTTTTGCAATAGACACTTCATCTGGAATTTCTTCTTTTAATTTAGTAAATAACTCTGGTGGAAGACCAGAATTAGTAATATCAATTTCACCAGAACGATAACGTTGAATATCCGTAGTACTACTTGGAATTGCCAAGAAAGTCGCTTTATTAATAACAGTTTCTTTATTATTCCAATATAGTGGATTCCGCTCAAATACAACCTTCTCATTAATAACGTGATCAACTAATTTGTAAGCCCCATTTCCGACTATATTGCCATCTTTTACCCAATCATCTCCATATTTTTCAACCACTTTTTTAGGTACAGGCAACACTGATTGATGGCTTGTCATACCTACTAAATAAGGGACTGGATTAGATAATGTCACTTGGAAAGTATGATCATCTAAAGCTTTAACACCTAACTCTTCTGGTTTTTTATTCCCATTAATCACATCTTGTGCATTTACAACTTGTAAATAATCTAAATAACTTGCATAAGGGGAAGCGGTCTCTGGATTAGCTAAGCGTTGCCATGCAAACACAAAATCTTCTGCTGTTACAGGATCGCCATTTGACCATTTTGCTTCCGGGCGAAGCTTAAATGTCCACTGTTTAAAATCAGGAGTACTTTCCCAAGATTCTGCAACGCCTGGAATCACCTTACCATCTGGATTTTTTGTGACTAAACCTTCTAACAATTGGTATTGAATTTCAGATTCTGGCACGCCTTCTGTCTTTTGAGGATCTAAACTTTGTGGCTCTGCCCCATTGTTAATTACAATCTCTTGTGTATCAGCCAACTCTGTTCCTGCAGGAATAACTGCAGCTAAAGTGGATGCTGAAAGTCCTAAAGTAACTGCTGAAGTCAATAATGAAAGAATAAATTTGGTTTGCATAAAAATTCTCCTGTTTAAGTTATTTTATTAGTTTCTACTAATTGATATAGGGAAAAAGTATTTGTAAATTTTTTAATTTTAATAGCTAAAATCATATCAATCCAGTAAATAACAACTTAAAAAATCAATGTGCTAAACAATTAAAAAAAACTATAAATTTTCTAATGGTATAAATATCTTCAATTTTCTTTCGAAATTAAATATAAATTCTTTAACAATATATTATCTAAAGGATCCTTTCCTTCATAACCTTTTACATAAGGTTTTACCAAGCGAACATTTACATAATTATAAACAGGAATTGTACCAAAATCTTTTGCTAAAATATCTTCAGCTTTTGCATAGATCTCGCTTCTTACATCTGTATTGATTGCTTGATAAGCAGAATTAGCCAATCTATCATATTCATCATTTTTATAAAATGCTGTATTACTTGTTGCATTAGATAAAAAATAATTAATAAAGGTTGCAGCTTGATTATAACCGGCACTCCAACCAGCTCGAGCAATATCGTAATTTCCAAGTCTACGGCTATCAAGATATGTTTTCCACTCTTGGTTCTCAAGAGATACTTCAACTAATCCTTGAGTATTATTTTTCCAAATTGATGCTGCAGCAATCGCAATTTTTTTGTGATTTTCGCTAGTATTATACAATAAGGTAAACTTGAGTGGATTAGATTTACTATATCCAGCTTCTTCTAGCAACTTTACTGCTTTTTTATTACGTTCATTTATTGGTAATTTGGAATATTCAGGTTGTCTAATTTTCTCACCTTCAGAAATATAAGTTGGAGTAAATACATAAGTTGGAATTTCACCTTGAGCTAATACTTTATCTGTAATAATTTTTCTGTCTAATGATAAATTCAATGCTTCTCTAACTTTAACATTATTAAATGGTTCTTTTTGGTTATTAATTTCATATGAATAAGTAGATAAAACCTTAGAAATAAATAATTCATTTGGAACCTCTTTTTTTAATTTACTAAATTGTTCTGTAGGCAAACCATAGCTAGTAATGTCTATATCCCCAGCACGATAACGTTGTAAATCGGTACTACCGTTTACTATAGATAAAAAAATTGCTTTATTAATTACCGTTTCTTCATCATTCCAATATAACGGATTACGTTCAAAAACTATCTTTTCATTCACTACATGATCAGCTAGCTTATATGGGCCATTTCCAACAAAATTTTCAATTTTAATCCAGTCATCTCCTTTTTTCTCTACTATTTTTTGTGGTACAGCTAATACTGCTGGATGAAATAACATACTTGTAAAATAAGGAATTGAGTTAACTAGAGAAACTTGAAATGTATGATCATCTAGTGCTTTTACTCCTAAATCAGCGGGATTTTTTTTACCTTTTATTATATCTTGAGCATTTATCACTTGAAGATCATTCAGATAGCTAGCATATAAAGAACCAGTCTTAGGATCAGCTAAACGTCGCCATGAATATACAAAATCATACGCTGTAACAGGATCTCCATTTGACCATTTAGCATTAGACCTAAGTTTAAATGTCCATTGCTTAAAATCATTGTTATGACTCCAAGATTCAGCAGTTCCAGGTAAAATATTTCCAGATGAATCAACTGTAACTAAGCCTTCAAAAAGTTGATAAATAACTTGAGCCTCTGGTACTCCTTGAAACTTATGAGGATCAATACTTTGAGGTTCAGTACTATTATTAATAACAATCTCTTGGTTCTTTGCTAACTTTGTACCATTGGGTACTACTGCAGAAAAAGTAGATGTAGAAAAACCTAGTGAAATTAAAAGGATACCCAATAAATATCTTATTTGCATATCTAACCCCCACATAATTGATTTTTCTTTAATTAGTAGCTTAAAAAAATAATTTTGTAAAGTTTTTATGCAATTAAAATTGGATAATTTGATCTCTTAAGGTTATATCCTAATAATCAATCATTAAAAGAATGCTAATTATTCTATTTTCTTTAACCCTAAATGAGTATAAGTTCTCACTGTTGCTACTCGTCCTCTTGGTGTTCGTTGCAAAAAGCCTTGTTGGATTAAATAAGGTTCAAGCACGTCTTCAATGGTATCCCGTTCTTCTCCAATTGCAGCAGCAAGGTTATCTAAGCCTACAGGTCCTCCATCAAATCGCTCAATCACAGCAGACAATAATTTTCTATCCATAAAATCAAAGCCTTCAGGATCAACGTCTAACATTACCATTGCTTGGGTTGCAATATCTAAGGTAATTGCTCCACCATTACGTACATCAGCAAAATCTCTGACTCGGCGGAGTAAACGATTCGCAATACGAGGGGTTCCTCTCGAACGACGAGCTATTTCATAAGAGGCTTCTGGCGATAAATTCAAATTAAGACAATTAGCACTACGACTAACGATAGTGGTTAAATCATCAATAGAATAAAACTCCAAACGTTGCACAATACCAAAACGATCTCTTAATGGAGAGGTTAATGAGCCTGCACGAGTTGTTGCACCAATTAAAGTGAAAGGAGGCAAATCAAGTTTGATAGAACGAGCGGCAGGGCCTTCACCAATCATAATATCCAACTGATAATCTTCCATTGCTGGATATAAAACCTCTTCAATGGCTGGCGATAGGCGATGAATTTCATCAATAAACAATACATCATAAGGTTCTAAATTAGTTAGCATTGCTGCTAAATCACCCGCTTTTTCAAGTACAGGACCTGAGGTTGTGCGAATATTCACGCCCATTTCATTCGCCACAATATTTGCTAATGTTGTTTTGCCTAATCCTGGAGGACCAAAAATAAGTAGGTGATCTAATGCATCTTGGCGAAGTTTTGCAGCTTGGATAAATATATCCATTTGCTCACGAACAGAGGCTTGCCCCACATAATCATTTAACATTTTCGGACGAATTGCACGATCAATCACTTCATCGTCACGTTTAGGAATGGCACTAATAATACGATCTGCTTCTATCATAATTTATACTAAATCTTTAAAGTGAATTTTTTAGTGCTTCTCGAATGAGTTGTTCACTGGTTTTATCAGAATGGTGTACTTTTTTAATCATCTTTTCTGCATCTGTTGGCTTATAGCCTAATGCAATCAAGGCATCTCTCGCTTCATCTGCTGGTGTTGTCGTACTATTGCTCACAACAAACTGCTCTGTAGATTGCTCAACAAAGAAATCACTTTGAGCCATACCTTTAAATTTACCTTTAAGCTCAACGAGTAAGCGCTCAGCAGTCTTTTTACCAACACCAGGAATTTTCACTAATTTCGCTAATTCTTCTTGCTCTACAGCCGTAGCAAATTGAGAAACTGACATTGCAGATAAAATCGCTAATGCTAATTTAGGCCCAACTCCGTTAGTTTTTATCAATTCTCGAAATAGGGTTCTATCTTGTTTTTGAGCAAACCCAAATAACAAATGAGCATCTTCACGTACAACTAAATGCGTATAAATTACTGCATTTTCACCTACTTGTGGCAAATCGTAAAAACTAGTCATTGGCAGAAAGACTTCATATCCCACACCCTGTACATCAATCACCATTTCAGGAGGTGATTTCTCAATAATTTTGCCCTGTAATCTACCAATCATAATATGTATTTAAAGTTATTGTTGAAAGGTTAAGAATAACTGAAAACTGGATAAAAATACAGATAAAGCGGCCAGTTCTACATTATTTTTTACAAAAAATAACCCGCTAATTGCGGGCTATTTTAAATCTATGATTGGTTTTTATTTTTTGTTATAACTTGGCTCAGAATTACCAAGACTAACGAAAGAATAATCATAA
>NZ_JARIDQ010000038.1 GCF_029256985.1 Otariodibacter sp.
GCTATCGATGCAGTGAAGAAATTAGCAAGAGATGTTAATATTCCAGAAAAACTCTCTATGATTGACGTTAAAGAAGAAGATCTTCCTTCACTATCAGTAGATGCATTTAATGATGTTTGTACTGGTGGTAATCCTAGAGATTGTACCGCTGATGAGTTATTAGAAGTGTATAAAATTGCCTTCTAGTAATTTATTTTTTGATTGAAAGAACAAGCGATGATTTTTCATCGCTTGTTTTAGTTTAAAACGTATCTTTATCCCTCAACAGATGCTCATTACCTTTTCTACGTAAGAATCCCGAACGATCAAAATATTCAATTAACTGTACAGTAACCTTGCGTCCGTAACCGATTTTATCTCGCAACTGATTAACCGAAATTGAACCGTTTTGTTCAATAAATTGTTTAATCTCTTGAGCAAAGACAGAGATTTGTTCTTGTAGCAAAAAGCGATCTTTTACAATCGGTACAAGATAACCTAACTTTCCTGCTTTATAGAGTAAATTGCGGGTTTCTGTTTCATCAGCTAATAATTCATTAGCAATATCCCGTACCCATAATGCTTGGTTAGTTTGTTCAAATAGCGGTCGGATCTCCGCCCATTTTTGCAATTCTTCGGCGTTAAATTCAATGCGATGCTCTGGTGTGTGAATCCAACCTCGTGTTTGAGTGAGCTTTTTGGTCAGTACCAATTCATCAATAAAATGAGCAATCAAACTTTCAGGTTGGTCAAGGGCTGATAAGCGGTGTAAACGTGCTTTAGTTATGCCTAATTGGTCGTTGTGTAATGTGTGATATTCCGTAAGTTTATCGATAATTCGCTGTTGAATCTGTTGCTGAAAGGCAGAAGTAAATATCCACTTACCATAATGGTTATAGCCTAAATTTAATATATCTGCTTCTTGTACTTG
The DNA here is from genome assembly GCF_029256985.1 of Otariodibacter sp. Classification (GTDB taxonomy): domain Bacteria; phylum Pseudomonadota; class Gammaproteobacteria; order Enterobacterales; family Pasteurellaceae; genus Otariodibacter. The sequence goes on from NZ_JARIDQ010000038.1 coordinate 911, forward strand.
CTCTTGCCACACTAATTGCTCGAGAGGCATTGTTTTGGTTGATAAATAAAGTGCAAAACGTTCATTTAAAGTGACCGCTTGTAATAGTTTTTGGAGATAAGCTAAACGTTCTTCACTGCGTTTATGTCGTTTTGGGGAAAATATTTCTAAAACTTCCGTTCCTGCTAAGGTTTGGCTATCGTCTCCACTGCGAATTATCAGTTTATCGCCCAATACAATATGGAGTGGTTCATCTAAAATGATTTCTGCAAAATATTCGCCATTTCTGACCGCTTGTTTAGCATTCAATAAATTGACTTTGCCTGTAATATGACTAGCATAGTGATAGAGATGCGCGACAGTATTTTCTTTTAAAGTTTGATCAGCAAATAGGCGGACTGTAATGCGATCGGTGGCATAATTAGGTTGTAATGAAGTGAGCCAATCCCCACGGGCAATATCTGATTTATCCACATTCACAATGTTTAAGGCTAAACGTTGTCCAGCAAGTCCTTGTTCTGATACTTGATTTTGTGCATGAATATTTCTCACTCGGACTTTCTCTCCGCTTGATAGATACAATTCATCGCCAATTTTGATTTGCCCTGCAATCGCTGTACCTGTTACCACTAGCCCAGCACCTTTGACATTAAACACTCGGTCAATCGCATAGCGGAAAGGTTTATTAAGTAAATGGCTAGACTTATTTAATTCAATTAAATGTGCTTTTAATTCTGCAATACCTTGTCCAGAATGAGCAGAAGTTACAAAAAAGTATGACTGATTAAGGAATGGGTATTGATGCTGAATATCGCTAATAAGCTGATCGATATGAGATGGCTCAACACGATCTGCTTTAGTAATAACTACCATAATCTGCGAAAAATTTAGCAATTTTAAAATAGTTAAATGCTCACTCGTTTGCGGTTTAATTCCTTCTTCCGCAGAGACCACCAATAAAGCGTGTTGAATCCCACCTAATCCCGCCAACATATTTGATAAGAAACGTTGATGCCCCGGCACGTCAATGAAACCTAAAATATCATTTTCAATCGGCAAATAGGCATAGCCTAAATCAATGGTAAGCCCACGCTTTTTTTCTTCGGGCAAATGAGCCGTATTTATACCTGTGAGTGCTTGTAATAAAGCGGTTTTACCGTGATCGACGTGTCCTGCGGTAACGATGATCATAATCCATTTTCCTTATCATTTAACATTGTGATTAAATCTTCAAATTGTGCCACACTACGTAAATCTAACCACATTTTTTGTTGAGCAAGACGAACGATTATCGGCTGTGGTAAAGCTTTAAATTGTTGCTCTAAGGCTAATAAATCTCGTTGATTTTCACTTGAAATAGTTAGAGCGATTGATTCAATTTTTTCTGTAGGTAAGGCGCCACTACCAATTTGAGCAAAGCTAGGCTCAATTTGCAAAATATAACGAGAATCTAACCGCTTGCTTAATGCTTGTTTGAGCTGTTGTGCTTTTTCAGTCAATTGCTTAATAGACTGTGTGAGTAAGTGTAATGTCGGTAGATTCTCGGTAAGCTGATCGGGGAACAAATAATCACGTAAAGTCGCTTCTAAAGCAGAAAGAATCACTTTATCGCAACGTAAAACACGTTTTAGTGGGTGTTTTTGTAGTTGTTGAATCCATTGTTTTTTACCGACAATAATACCGGCTTGAGGTCCACCCAATAATTTATCGCCAGAAAATGAAACTAAGTCCACACCTGATGCGACTTTTTGTTGCACCATCGGTTCAGCAGGTAAACTCAGGGCATTCATATCCGTAAGAGAACCACTGCCTAAATCACTGATAACTGGTAAATGATACTCTTTTCCAAGTGCGACTAATTCCTCTTCACTGACACTAGCAGTAAAACCTTGAATCTGAAAATTACTGGTGTGAATTTTCATTAAGAATGCGGTATTTTCTGTAATAGCATTGCGGTAATCGTGTAAATGAGTGCGGTTGGTCGTGCCGACCTCAACTAGTTTACATCCTGCTTGTTGCATAATATCGGGAATACGGAATGCACCGCCAATCTCGACTAATTCACCACGAGAAACGATGACCTCTTTCCCTTGTGCAAAAGTTGCCAACATTAGTAAAACGGCTGCCGCATTATTATTTACTATACAGGCTGATTCTGCCCCTGTGATTTTATGGAGTAATTCTGAAATGTAAATATCTCGATGGCTACGTTTGCCTTCCTCAATATCAAATTCTAAAGCTACATTATTTCGCATTGCATTAGTTGCCGCTTCAACCGCTCTTTCTGACCAAAGGCTCCGACCTAAATTTGTGTGCAATACTGTGCCAGTTAAATTAAATACAGGCTTCATTGCAATTTGCTGTTGAGCAAATAATTGTGTTTTTAAGTGGGTGAGGAAGATAGATTCAGACAGTAAAAATTCGGGTAATTCATTTTTATGTTGAATATGGTCACGAGCTTGCTCAATCAGTTTTCTAGCTTGTTCAACAAAAGCTTGATGCCCAAATTGAGCTATTAACTCTGTGCCAAGTGGACTTTTTAGCAATTTATCAATGGAAGGAATAGAACGAAATAAGTGTTGCATACTGAATCCTATGAGATATTTTGCCTAATTCTAATAAATTCAGTAGAATGGCGCCAGTTTTTCGGAAGTGAGTCATCTCCGGTGAGGTGGCAGGACTTCAAATCCTGTTGAGGACGCCAGCGTTCTCGGGTGGGTTCAACTCCCATTCACTTCCGCCAATCCATGTTTTTCTATGTTCTCTAACGTAATCCTAGCACATCAAAACCCTTGTAAATACTAGCTTTTCTAATTTAAAATGTAATTTGACGTAAGCCGAAGTAAGCCCACAGCAACACTAAAAAGGGTACAAGATTTAGGTACAAGTAGGATTTACTCCCTAGAAAACACGAAAAACAGAAAAAAACTTGTACCTATTTTTGCCTAGAACCATTGGTAGCAAAGGCTCTATAGATGGTTGCTGAAATGACTTTTTAAGTATTTTTCTTGTACCTATTGCGATGAATAATACAAAATGACTACTCTCACAGATACAAAAATAAAACAGGCAAAACCGAAAGAAAAAGACTATATCCTCTCAGATGGTGGAGGATTGCGTTTAATCGTGAAAAAGAACGGCACTAAAACGTGGGTATTAAACTATTACAAGCCATACATCAAAAAGAAAAGCAATATTACAATAGGGACATATCCCGTCATATCTCTTGCTATGGCGAGAGAAAAGCGAGGGGAGTTTAAGGTATTGTTAGCTCAGGATATAGACCCAATAGAGCATAGAGAACAACTAGAGAGAGAAAAAGCGGATAGGTTAAATAGAACCTTTGAAAAAATGGCTTGGACTTGGTTCGAGGCAAGAAAGCTACAAGCTAACTTCTCAGAGAGAACTGCCAAAGATACGATGGCATTGATGAACCGCCATATCATTCCACTTTTAGGCAAGTACCCTATTGATAAAATCACTCCCTTAATCGCCATCAACGCATTAAAACCATTAGAGGAACAAGGAAAGCTAGAAACAGTTAAAAAGATTCTAAGCAAAATAAACGATGTAATGCGTTTTGCTCTCCATCGTGGCTTTATTGCTAGTAACAACCTAGCCCAGATACATAAAGAATTTGATAAGCCAGTATCAAAAGGAATGAACACGATAGACCCCGAAGAAATAGACGAATTCCTTACTTTGCTTTATCAAGCTAGAGATAACAATAGATTTTCTTTGAATATCTTCTATGCCGTTCTGCTAGTCATGCTAACAGGTAGCAGACCGAGCGAAGTCGCAAAGGCAAAATGGGAAGATATAAACTTTCAAGAAAGAACTTGGACGTATAGAGTACAAAAAGGCAATAAGAATCTACCAGAGGGGCGGGAGCATATCGTTACCCTATCTACTCAAGCTATCGAAGTGCTAGAAAAGGTTAAGGTTTATAATGCGATAGTTCCAATGGCTTCTAATAGTCCTTTTGTATTCGTTAGCCTTACCGCCAAAAGTGGACATATTACGATTGAGGCAATACGGCAAGCTATCATAAAGTCTTTAGGTGTGGGTAGGTTAACCACACACGGAATAAGGCACTTATTCAGCACCACATTAAACGAAACAGGGGCATATAGTGCTGACTGGATAGAATCTGCTTTATCACATAAAGACAAAGACAGAATGAGAAAAACCTACAATAAAGCTCAGTACCTAGAACATCGTTTCTATATGCTTCAAGAATGGGGCGACTATATTGAAGAAAACGCACCTAAACCTTTCCTATAACCAAGTGGGGCATTAGCCCTTTTCTTTTCTCTCAATCCCTCTAATTTCAGTTGTTTCGTTATCGAAACAGCTCAACCGTGGACATATCTCCATGGTTCAGTCGTGGTCATATGACCATAACTGGATCAGTCGTGGTCGTATAACCACAACTCAACCTATTTTTTATTTTTTCTCACGTGGGAAAGGTATTTTTTTGTAGGACAATTAGGACAATTTTAACAAAATATAATAATATCAATCACTTAATAAAAATTATTGTCCTATTTTACCCCTAAATTGTCCTATTTTGCCCCCGTTTTGTCCTCATTTTTCCTTAAATTGTCCTATTTTCGAGGAATTTTGTCCTATTTTTTAGGTGTTTTGTCCTACTTTTTAGCTTGGAATTGATGAAAATTGATGAAATTAGCGATGAAAGACAATGACAAAACCCAAATTTGAGCTTTGCTATAAAAACAACAAGTTAAAGATAAATTATAGAGGTAGGGGGAGTTTTGGAAAGAAATCACGCAAGCCAGAGAACCGCCCTCCCCATTAGATTTTTACGCACAATGATTTTTTAGAAAATATAGGAACACGAGAAAACACACACCACAGGCAAGACAACAAAAACCAATTTTGGATTTTGCCAAGAAATCAATGCGTTACTTACCTAATACAGCCCGCCAACCTAAGAACATAAACCGCACAAATCACTGATTTTATACTCAGTATTTTTTACTTGACCTTACCCGCAATATAAAGATAATAATTCATGTAAGCGGACGTAATCCGAAGTAATCAAAAGTAAGATTTACCCCGCAATCAGAACATCAAGAATTAGCGTGGATAGTGGCGGAGTAATTAACCGACACGACAAGGTAATAACCCTTATTATTACTTTCCACGCTCTCACTAGATAAGGGCAAACGTAAGGGCGTTTTTATGGCATTACCACCATTAAAATATTATCGTTTAGATCAGGCAGTAAATCTTATAAATAATAATTTGGATGAAAACTTAACTATTCGGGATTTAGTAGAATACGCACATCAAGGAATTATAAGAATAGCTATGCCCATAGCAATAGGACAAGATAAGTTGGTTATTCCCAAAAGTGCGGTGAGGAGGGATTCTCGCTTTACAGTAAATAAGAGAAGTACGGTTGTTTTCCACTCTTCAGAGTGTATAGAAAAATTCAGAGTGGAACATCCTGAAAAAATGTCTTATTGGGATGCCTCAATAATTCAAGACGATTATTTTTATATAAGGTTTGATACGCCAAGAGTATCAAAAATTGGTGATGATCCACTTATACAACTAGAAAAAAAAGAAGATGGGGGAAAGGTTAAAAGAGTCGTTATTTCTCGTAAAGATAAGAGCCAAATATCTAAAAATCATTCTGTATTTTCCAGAAACACAAAACACAGTAACTACGAGAAAGAAACTTACTCAATGTTTGGGAAGATATATTTTAAGGGTTATGTTTATGCTAATTCGGACATAACTAACCATTTAAGAAAAATGGTAGAAAATAATATCACGGTAGATACCTTTGGTTTAGGGTGGTCGGTTAAATGGGAAAGTGTTGTTTTCCCTGATAGTAAAGTTGAAGCTCTTTTTTTTATAAAATTTGATTATTCTTCTGTACCAGTAGAGCGTATGGATGAAGAAAATTCAGTGATACTAGACATAAATGATTTTATTATCTATAAAGATCAAATTGATAAATTTATTAGTGTAGCAAAATCTAGTGATACAACCCCACCTAATGATTTAAACCTAGATAACGCTTTATATCTCATTGGGGAAATGCTTAAGGTTATCAAAAGCTCTAATGCTAGGAAATGGTCGCAAAGTTCAATTACCAATGAAATACTAATCAAAAGAGAAGGGAAAACAGTAAAAGGATTAGAAGAACGGAAAATACAAGCTTATTTCTCAAAAGCTAATGATATAGTAAAAAACAATCCAACAAATTAACCTACCGAAATGCCTAATTAGTTAGGCATTTTTTGTATATAAAACTAATAAATTCAATCATTTAATTTCGCAACGAAAAAATATTTTTCGCGTGCGATGAAATCAATTATCACACCAAGCAAACTACCCCCGAAGTATTTAATTATCAGTAAACACTATCGGAGGTATTTAATGGATATAACCAACACTTCACAAGAACCCATCATCGAGAAACGCTATACCTGTAAGGAGCTTATGGCTCTCGGTGGTGGGGTATCTCGTACATTCATTTACGACCAAATTAAAAAGGGTAATTTGCCTAAACCTGAAAAATGGGGGCGTTCTACTCGTTGGAAAGAATCAGACGTTAAAGCTTGGTTAGCGAGTTTCCAACCTGAAGCGTAGGGAGGTGAGCAATGAAAAGCAATAAACCAACACGAGAGGAGCGCATAGCTAGGGCTTTATTACTGAATGGTAGTTTTTCAGAACGTGAGGGAGTAACTCAACTCAACATCACAAGCGGACGAAATGAAATCTCAAATATTGAGAGAAAGCTAAACATTAAAGTAAATCGAGTATGGGAAAAGACAGCAGATGGGCTAGGACAATATTACCGTTATTCAATCGCAGATAAAGAACAAGCGTACAAGATGATCCAATTTACCAACACCTTAACCCAAGCACGCAATGCCGAGCCATTTAATGCGACAGAAACCAGAGCGATTTTAGCTAGATTTAAAGGAAAAATTTAATGAACGGTACTCAAAACCCAATCAAAGACTTTAAGCAATGGAAGAACGCACAGAATAGACCAAATACACCGTTAGAGATGTCAACAAAAGGCAACATTAAGGCAAAGGATAAACCCGCCAAAAAAGCGAATAAGGCAACGATATGGTTCTACCCACTTTATCAGATGAGCTATGTATTCCAACAAACAAAATGGAATATCGCAAGTTGTAAGAAAAATTACCCTGATTGTTTCCATTTTAAAAAACGATTAGCTAAAGAGGCGATAGAACTCGACCAGTATTTAAGAGAGGGGCAAGAGCTATTACAGATGTTCACTTCACTAGAAAAGCTACCGCCAGAGGA
>NZ_JARIDQ010000041.1 GCF_029256985.1 Otariodibacter sp.
CTGATAGTTTGTTAAAGAGCAAAAAATAACGACGCACTGTATTTCTAACTTATTCACAACAGCGCGTCGTTGTGTGGTGCGTATTATAGAGAAAAATTACATCATGACAAGTACTTTTTGTAAAAAAATTTCGTTTTTGTGTTAAATGTCTCAAATTTGCTCACCAAGATGGAAAACAAAACAAAATATAGTTATAAAACAATCTATTTATCTCTATATCTAACTATATATTCAATACAGTCAAATTATCAAACTGCCAATTTTTCATAACTTCTTTTCTTTGTTCAAAATCTATGGTTTGTTTTGTACAAAATGCTTGATTCTTTTTATCTCTATTTTCATTATTTTGTTTTGAGCCATTGATAAGAAGTGCTAATACTCGTTTTGCAATTCCGTTTCCCGGATCAATAAAATATTTTACATGAGGAAGTAATTGCTTTAATTCTTCCTTCACTAAAGGGAAATGTGTGCATCCTAAAATAACCGTATCCAGCACTTCGTCATCTTGCCACTCTGAAATAATTTTTTGTAAACGTTGCATATCGACAAAACCTGTTTGTTGCTTTTCTTCTACTAACTCAACTAAGTCTGTCGTGCCAATTTTTTCAATTTGATGATGACTAGCATAAGTTTGAATAAGATCGGATACGTATTGACGATTTACAGTTCCCTTTGTTGCTAATAAACCTATCTTACCTGTTTGAGAAATTTCCGCAGCGGGTTTAATAGCAGGAACAGTACCTACTATAGGAATGGAAAATTTCTCCCGTAATCGAGGTAAAACAACAGTACTTGCTGTATTGCACGCTACCACTACCATATCAAGCGGTTGGATCTGTGTAATCTTTTGCACAATTAATTCTGCCCGATCAATTAGAAAATTCTCTGTTTTTTCAGAATAGGGAAAATAAGCATTATCAAAGCAATATAAGTAATGGGCATTAGGTAAGCTTTGTCGAATGGCATCATAGATGGTCAAGCCTCCCATGCCTGAATCATATATAAGAATAGTTGGTTTCATATTATCAATTGCAATAAGTTTTATTTGGCATGCTACTCTTTTCGTTAAGTAGGTTCAAATGGAAATTCAGCTAAGAAGAGTTCGCAAATTTCTAGAGGATAGTCTTTTAATAATAATAATGATCGTCTAGCGTATAGCTCTGTCTTTGAATCAAACGCCCACTCTAAATTTTGGCGAATTGGTTCTTGAGGAAATAACCATAACCCAATTGGGGTTTCTCCCAAGTTAGGGATAACTTGTGCCACATTGTCAATTGTTGCTTGAGGAAAAATAGTTTGGGCAAAAATCCATGGCGTGCTATCCCCTTTTAATAAAATCTCTCTGACCCAAGCGGTCTGTTCCTCTGGATATTTTGCAAAATTCTTTGACAAACTAACCGCTTGCCAATCTTCTTGAGTAATTTCAACAGAGATATTTGAACTTACCATCTGTAATTTTTGTGTCAATGATGCTGAATAGAAGAGCCAATCAGCTATATTAGATGGCACATCATTTTGATTTGTTTGCCAATCAGCATTTTTAAAAATATCACGGTATAAAGTCAGTTTGTTCATTTTTTATGAATAAATAACAACAAACTTTCTACTAGCTTGTTGGAATTATTATTAAGAAGAATATAGGTTTTCATTGTAATTGAAAATCTATCTCAATGTTACCTCTAAAAATTAGGAAAAGAATATTATGTTTAATTAACCACTTTTTGACTACCATCACAATATTGAGATTGTGAGTAATTGAAAAAATGATACAATTTATGGAGCAAAAACATCTAAATGATTTAAAAAAAAGAAATTACATTTCATTAATCGAATGAAAATAAACCTTTCATTCTTAATTTTAACATAATCAAATCGGAGAATCTTATGGCGTGGCATTGGAGTAACTGGGTTGTTTTAGCTGGGTATTTCTTATTCATTGTCGGTATAGGTGTATATTTTTCAAATAAAAATAACTCCTCTGAAGACTACTTTACTGCCAGTGGAAGAATACCATCTTGGGTAACAGCATGTAGTATATATGCAACAGCATTATCATCACTTTCTTTCATTGCGATCCCTGCTTCCGTCTTTCATAACGGAGCAATATTAGGGATGGCTCCTTTAGGTATTATCCTTATGGTAATTTGGGCTGCCTATGTATTTGTGCCATTTTTTAGAAAAATACAAGTGACTACAGCTTATGAGTACTTAGGTAAACGTTTTGATAATAATTTTAGATGGATAGGAAGTCTCTCTTTTATCATATTTCATCTAATTAGAATGGCTGTAGTATTATATCTTCCTACTTTAGCATTAAAAGAAGCACTACCAGACTTAAATCCAACCTTATTATTAGTTATCGTTGCTTTCTTATGTGTCGTTTATACCTCAATGGGAGGAATTGAAGCGGTAGTTTGGTCAGATGCAATGCAAACTATAGTCTTACTATTTGGTGCTCTTTTAATCATTGCTATTGGGTATTTCTCAGTACCGGAGGGCATATTACATGGCTTTAATGTTTTATCAGAAAACCATAAAACTATTCCCGAAGATGCTTGGGAAATATCTTTAAGTGGAATGACATTCTTTGGTATATTGATTGGAGGATTCTTAAATTCCATTTACTCTTATGTTGGATCACAAGATATCGTACAAAGATATAACACAACAAAAAATGAAAAAGAAGCTAAGAAAAGCTTACTCATTAACATACCATTATTATGTATGAGTATTTTCATTTTCTGCGGAATGGGAACGGCGCTATACCTATTCTTTAACGGTAGTGCAACACTTCCTGAAAATATAGATGGCAATGCTATCCTACCTTATTTTGTTGTCAATTATGTTCCTAGCGGAGTTTCTGGAATTATACTTGCGGCAATATTCGCCGCAGCGCAATCAACTGTATCATCAAGTTTGAACTCATTATCAACTTGTGTAACATCAGACATAATTGCCCCACTTAAAAAACAAATCACTGACAAAGAAAAACTTAGAATAGCTAAGCTCACAAGTTGGATTGCGGGTATTTTAAGTACTATTTTAGCTGTTCAATTTTTAAATACTGGACAAGGGGATATGTTCTTATATTTCCAAGCAATAACAGGGCTTCTAGGCGGACCAATCGCTGGACTATTCCTGATTGGAATCTTCTTTAAAAAGATTGATCATAGAGCAGCATGGGTTGGCTTTATCGTCTCAGTTATTATTGCTGTGTACTTAGGTGATCCCGCTTCTATTTTATCTAATTTGATTCCGGGATATGAAAAACCTCAAGTATTCGAGATTTTAATCTCTGGTATTATCATTGCTGGTTGTGTTATTCCTGCTTGGATCGCTTCATTTGTATTTGGCGAACCTAAGAAAGAACAAGTGGAAAATCTTACTTATTTCACAATAACCAAATAAATGCTGATTTTTCAAAAATATAGGGAAGAAAATGGAATTAACAATAGTTCAGAAAGATGCTGTTGATATTTTAGTAGTCGGCAGTGGAATAGCTGGATTAATCGCTACAGATCAAGCGGTCAGATTAGGATACAAAGTTTGCTTAACGACTACTGGCAAAATCTGTGGGGGAGCCAGTTTCTTCCCTATAAAAGGCACACTAGGAATACAAGTAACATCTAGAGAAGTCGCTGATAAAGAGAGATATAGAGAAGATATTTCCAATATGGGAGACCGTATGGAAAATCCCGAACTGATAAAGACTTATATAAATGAAATACGAAATAATATTAATCTATTAAAAAATATTGGTTTTAACCCTTGGTTACGAAAAGATAATAGACCTGCTTGTTTTGCAAAATATGCTCGAGATATTTATTTAATTAATAATTGGAAACAAGCAAAAGAACAATGTACAGAGCAGTTATCAGCGTATAAAAATTTAACACTTTTAGAAGAAAGTTCGCTGATAAGAATAGTAAAAAACAAAGACTGTGTTGTTGGTGCTATCTTTAAGATAAGAGATAAATATACGTTCATTCAAGCTAAAGCGATCATTTTAGCAACAGGTGGTGTTGCTGGAAATTATAAAAATAGCTTATATCCAACAACTGTGACAGGAATGGGACATATTGTGGCTCTAGATGCGGGAGCACAAGCCCAAAATATGGAATTTATACAATTTATCCCCGCATTTTTATCCCCTAAATACAATGTACTCTTTGGCGAACATACTCTTAAATATTGTGCTGGAATGTTTTCTTTAAATAAACAATTAGTCATCCCAGGAGTACAAGATAAAGATTGGAAAGCTTTATGGTTAGAAAGAAGTAGTTATGCCCCTTTTAGTTTTGATTTTGAAAGCCATAAAATAGACTTACAGATAAATTCTGAAGGAGTAAAACTAAAATTCAACAAAGAGCTTTATGACGATAAAGAAGAATTTTATGAGGTCTATTTGAACTGGCTTAAAAATGAAATGGGAATAGATCTCTTAAAAGATGATGTTGTCATTACTCATTTTGCCCATAGTTGCAATGGTGGGATAAAAATTGGAACAAGTGGCGAAACTGGAGTTGCTGGCTTGTATGCAATAGGTGAATTATCCTCAGCGATAGAAGGTGCTAACAGATTAGGTGGAAATTCTGTAGGGGGTGCATTAGTTTTTGGGAAAAGAGCTGTTGAACATATTCAGAAATATATAAAAGGCTTAAAGAATAATGATATAAATTTTGAAAAAATCGTAGCTGAATTTTATTCTTGGGTTGATGAGTTATTAAAAGCAGATGGTCAAAATAAACTATCTAGCTCTGAATTAGTTCAAACAATAAAGAAAATTGCTAATAATTCAATGGGGATAGAAAGAGATAAAGAAACGCTTACTCAAGCACTCAAGGATATTGAAAATCTCAGAAAGAATTACAGTATAAAAGATAATCTCAATGAAAAAGGTATAGAAACCTATTTGAGAATTGAAACTGTAAAATTATTATTAATCAGTATGCTAACAAGAAATGAAAGTAGAGGTGCTCATTACAGAAGGGATTTTCCTTATACTTCCGATCAACCATATAAAATCATATTAGCAAGACGAGATAATCAAACAATAGCCCAAAAAGAGTATGTTTTGAATTAAACCAACCTAACAATACTTGATGAGCCAGTATATATCAAGCATTTTTATTAATTATTACGCATTACTATACTCTGCATTATCACTAATCCAGCGATAAATAAGCTGTTCTGCTATATCTGGATATTTAGCTATTAACTGCTTTGCGTAAGATTGGACTAATGGGATCATTTTGCGATCACGCATTAAATTAGCAATTTTTAACTCCGCCATTCCTGTCTGTTTTGTCCCCAGAATTTCTCCCATCCCTCGAATTTGAAGATCCTTTTCTGCAATATAAAAGCCATCTTGACTATCACGTAATACTTGCAAACGCTTTGATGAAATTTTACCAAGTGGGGGCTTATACATTAATACACAGTGTGATGCCGTTGCGCCTCGTCCGACTCGTCCTCGTAATTGGTGTAACTGTGCTAGCCCTAATCGTTCTGAATTCTCGATAATCATTAAACTTGCATTAGGTACATCAACCCCGACCTCAATAACTGTCGTTGCTACAAGCAGATCAATATTCCCTTGTTTAAACTCCGCCATAATCGCTTGTTTTTCTTGTGCTTTCATTCTTCCATGCACTAAGCCAATCCGTAAATCTGACAAGGCTCGTTGTAAATCTTCAGCTATGGCTTCTGCGGCTTGGGCTTCCAATACTTCAGATTCATCAATTAAAGTACAAACCCAATAAGCTTGACGATGTTCATTTTTACAGGCTCGATACACTCGCTGCACAATTTCATCTCGACGTTCTTCCGAAATAGCGACTGTCGTAATCGGTGTTCGACCTGGTGGTAATTCATCAATAATAGACGTATCTAAATCGGCATAAACCGTCATTGCCAATGTTCTTGGAATCGGTGTAGCCGTCATAATGAGCTGATGAGGGTAAATATCCTCTTTTACCCCTTTTTCTCGTAAACTTAAACGTTGATGAACACCAAAGCGATGCTGTTCATCAATAATAACTAAAGCAAGCTGATTAAACTCAACTTGATCTTGGAACAAGGCATGCGTCCCAATTATCATCTGCACTTGCCCTGTTTGAATAGCTTCTAACTGTGCTTGTCTAGCCTTGCCTTTAACTTTGCCCGCAAGCCAACCTACCTCGACTCCAAAAGGTTTTAACCAATTGGCAAAATTATTAGCGTGTTGTTCCGCCAAAATTTCTGTCGGAGCCATTAATGCCACTTGTTTACCATTATCAATCGCTAATAATGCAGCCAATGCCGCCACTAATGTTTTTCCTGAACCAACATCGCCCTGCACTAATCGCATCATTGGAAAAGGTTTTGCTAAATCTTGTTCAATCTCTTGAGCAACTCGCCATTGTGCATTGGTCGGTTTAAAAGGTAGCGTGGATAAAAAGCGTTGCTTTAAATCAGTTTGATATCTCAATGGTTCAGCGTGATGTTGTTGAACCCCTTTTCTTACCTTCTGCATTGCTAGATTGTGAGCCAATAGTTCTTCAAAAATGAGTCGTTTTTGTGCAGGATGTTCACCATTTTCTAATTGCTCAATACTGGTATCTGGTGTTGGACGATGCAGAAATTGTAAGGCTTCTTTCAAGCTATATTTATGAGGATTGAATTCATCGGGCAGAAGTTCTGGTACCTGTACTTTGGACAGCACTCCTAATGCCTGATCAGTTAATTTTCTCAAAGAGGCTTGTTTCAGTCCTTCGGTAGTCGAATAAATAGGAGTTAAGGTTTCTGCCAATACAAGCGGTTGGTTCCCTCGAATAATTTGATATTCTGGATGATGAATTTCTGCCATGTAGCGACCACGTTTTATTTCACCAAAGGCTTTAACTCTTGCTCCTATCACTAAGCTATTTTTCATCCCTGCGTTAAAGTTAAAAAACTTAAGCATGATTTTGCTTGTACCGTCAGACAAGGTGGTAGAAAGAATTGGGCGTTTACCGAATTGTACTTCCGTAACTAATACCGTGCCTTCGATCGTTGCATAGGATTCTGGACGAAGATCGATAATAGGCGTGATCCTTGTACGATCTTCATACCGCATTGGTAAATGAAATAAAAGATCTTGTACGTTATTGATCCCGATTCGACCCAATCGTTCTGAAATAGCTGCACCGACACCTGATAAAGCCGTTAATGGAATACCGTCTAATAGTTGTGAATTCATAATAGTAAACTTTTCTAAGCAACTGACCGCTTCTTAACTGTATAAAAATACAATTGTATAGAAGAAAAAAGGGTGCCGCAATGACACCCTTATGTTTAATCGACTTATCGCAAAAAATTAACCGGATCTTACCGCTTGTACGACTCCATTAATATGGGATAATTTATGTAGAATTGATTCTAAGTGTGCTTTATCAACCACACTAATCACGAGTTTGAGTTGATAGATTCCTCCAGCTAAACGAGAACCATTAATATTTAAAATATTACTATTCATTTTTGCTAATGCATTAGCAATATCAACTAACGCAGCTTGTTGGTTCAACGTATCTATATAAATTGCAGATTCAAATTCAACCGCTTTTTCTTTGGTAATTTCCCAATTTACTGCCATATAATCACGCTTATCATTCAAATGATCTTTAACATTACGACAAGTAATATTATGAATAATTAGCCCTTTACCTGAGCTAATATGCGCAATAATTTCATCACCTGGTACAGGTAAACAACACTGAGCAAAACTGATTAAGCTACTTTCAATCCCTTTAATAGCTAGAGATTGGTTATTTTCTGGATTTCCATCTGTATCAATTTCTAGTTTCTCACCTGATAAACGTTGAGCAACAATCCCACTTACTTGATTACCTAATCCAATTTCAGCCAATAGGTCATCAAAAGTTTCTAGTTTTAATTCCTTTAATACTGATTGCTGAATAACAGGATCAATATGTGAAAAATCAGTAGCATTTAAGGAAAGCAATAATTGACGTTTTCCTAATGAAATAGCTGCATCTCGTTTTTGATTTTTCAAAGTATTGCGAATACTTGAACGAGCTTTTGCAGTAACTACAAAATTTAGCCATAATGCATTTAAACGCACAGAATCTGCCATTTGTATTTCTACCGTTTGCCCAGATTGTAATGGCTCTGAAAGAGGATAAGGTTGATGATCGACAATTGCACCGATACATCTATCGCCAATATCTGTATGTAATGCGTAAGCAAAATCAACAGGTGTCGCTTTAGCTGGTAACTGAATAATACGACCTTTTGGTGTAAAAACATAAATATCACTAGAAAATAAGTCTGATTTTACATTTTCGATAAATTCAACTGAATTACCTGCACTTTGTTGCATTTCAAGGATACTTTTTAACCATTTTTGAATACGAACTTGTACACTTGTACTAACATAATCTTGATAACGCCAATGTGCAGCAACCCCTAATTTTGCCATTTCATCCATTTCTTCAGTTCGAATAAGTACATCAATAGGTGCACCTTTGTATCCGATCATTGAAGTATGTAATGATTGATAACCATTTGTTTTCGGTACAGCTATATAATCTTTTACTTGTCCTGGACGAGGTTTATATAATGAGTGCATTAAACCTAAAGTTCGATAACAATTATCAATATTCTCCACTACAACCCTAAATGAATAAACATCAAGAATGGAATTAAAATACTGATCTTTCTCTCGCATCTTCTGATAAAGGTAGAAAAGTGGACGCTCCTTACCATAAATACGAGAGCTAATACCTACTTCATCTAAGCGACCTTTCATATCTGCCGTTATACGCTGAATTAGTGGTTGTAAATGACCCCGTGCAGCTGCAACTGCACGTTTGATCACTTTATAGCGGTAAGGATACATTGCTTCAAAGCAAAGATCTTCTAACTCTGATTTTAGCGACTCCATCCCTAAACGATGGGCTAATGGGGTATAAATTTCTAAAGTTTCTTTCGCAATACGTAAACGTTTATCTGGTCGTAATGCGCCTAATGTACGCATGTTATGTGTGCGATCCGCCAATTTAATCAACACCACACGAACATCTTTAGTCATCGCCAAAATCATTTTACGAAAATTTTCAACTTGAGCCTCTTGGCGAGTTCTAAATTTAAGCTTATCTAATTTTGACACTCCCTGAACAATTTCTGCTACACTGGTACCAAATTCTTCGGCCAATTGTTCTTCTGTATAAGGGGTATCTTCAATTACATCATGCAATAATGCAGCCATCACTGCTTCATGATCTAATTTCATATTCGCAATAATACTTGCTACAGCAACAGGATGTGTGATATAGGGTTCACCACTAGAACGGTATTGCCCCTGATGGCCATCTTTGGCTACCTCAAAAGCTCGTCTTACCAGCTCAATTTTGTCTGGCGGTAAATAT
This sequence comes from Otariodibacter sp., assembly GCF_029256985.1. Lineage (GTDB taxonomy): Bacteria > Pseudomonadota > Gammaproteobacteria > Enterobacterales > Pasteurellaceae > Otariodibacter. The sequence continues at coordinate 9,408 of NZ_JARIDQ010000041.1, forward strand.
TCTTTAATAATGGCATGAAGACTTTCAAAAAGATGCACACTATACCCCACTTAAAATGACCTAAATTTAGATACAAAAATGGACAATATAAAATGCAAAATAAGTCAATGATCTGACCGCTTGCAAATTAAATTGTCCAAATAAAAATTAAGAGTTTGCTTGAACATCTGCAAGAAAAGAGATTGCTTCACGCTCAGCAACTTCTTGATGGAAAGCATCAATACTTTCTTGCTGATCTAATACTTTATTATCGATAAGACCTTCTTCAATTTCACGTAAAGCAATCACAGTTGGTTTATCATCTTCTTCTGGTACTAATGCTTCACGAGTGTGAAGTTGTAATTGTCTTGCACGACGTGCTGCTGTTAAAATCAAATCAAAACGGTTACCAATTTTTTCTACAGCATCTTGAACTGTTACACGAGCCATTATTTACTCCACTTTATAAATTTTTAATTTCTAAAAGGGTGTAGATTATACAGATATTAATGCGATCTTACAATAAACTCAGCGCGACTCTTGGCAAATAGATATCTTAAGACGATCTGAATTAATTGAAATTAAAATGATCTACTTACTATAATCATTATTATTTTTATTGTACGTTTAACTTAAAATAGTATTATCTCGTATTCAATGTGCTAGGAAGGAATTTGTAATGAAAAGAAAAATATTAGCAATTCTGATAAGTTTTTATGTTTCGATAGCTTATTCTGCCGTTAAAAACCCGACTGTTAATATTGTGGATGAACACTTTAATGCTAAAGTATTAATTGATGATCTACATAGCCCTACTAATATGGTTTGGGGATATGATGGGAATATTTGGTTAATTGAAAAGCAAAGTAATCAATTATCCACAGTTAATCCAGAAACTGGCGAGCGTAGCTTTATTTATACTCCACCATTAATTTCTACAGAAGCCAAACGACCAATACTACTCAGTTTTGTATTCCATCCTGATTTTTTGAAAAATAAACAGTCTGATTATTTATATCTCTATCAAAGCTACAATGAAATAAATGAAGATCAAGGTGTAAATCAAACATGGGGTAAGATTTCACGTTTAACCTATGATAATTCAACCAAGCAATTCATTAATGAAATCACACTACTCGATAAAATTCCATCAAATGTAGATCGTCCAAGTGGAATATTACGCTTTGGCTCGGATCAAAAACTTTATCTAGCATTAGATGATAACAATGAGCCAAATCAACAATGCGAAAAGACTATGGCACAAAAGATCCCATCAGTTAATGATATTGTGACACAAGATTTCAGTGCTTATCAGGGGAAAGTATTACGTATCAACACTGATGGCACAATTCCCGAAGACAATCCAAGAATAGCAAATATAAAAAGCCATATTTTCGCTTATGGTTTTCACTTCCCTAAAGATATGATTTTTAGCGGAGATCACTTCTTTAGTGTCGATCAAGGAACTAAAATTAGTGATGAACTGAATATTATTGAAGCAGGGAAAAACTATGGCTGGCCAAATCTATTAGGCAATGCTGAAAATACAAATTGTGATGCAGGACTGATACTTGAAAATATGCCAAAACAAACACAACTTCCTATTAAAACTTTTTCAGATACTATTGAGCCAAGTGGATTAGCTTACTATCCGAAAAATGGAACTATCCCATTCCTACAAAATTCGATCCTGATTACTGGATATAAGACAGGTACTTTATATCAAATACCTCTTAACGAAGAGGTGAATCAAGCTAATGGAAATACCATAGCTTATGTTTATTCTAACAACCACTACCAATCTGTGTTAATTAGCCCTGATGGTAAAAATATCTATATCGCAACTGATAATACCAAAAATTCAGATAATCTTGGGGCAATTATTACTTTTACTCAAAAACCTTAAAGCAAAGCGGTAAGATCATTGCAAAATTTTGCAAGAATCTTACCGCTTGAAACTAAACGATCTTACAACTGACTATTATAAAATATTTTCATATTGTTCTAACATCGCTTTCGGCCATACGCTAGATTGTACTTCACCAATATGGCGTTTACGTAACAAGAACATTGCCATACGAGATTGGCCTATGCCACCACCAATAGACAATGGTAAACGACCTGCCAATAAATCTTTATGCCAATCCATTTCTAAGCGAGATTCATCACCTGTTAATGAAACTTGTAAACGTAGTGCTTTTTCATCAACACGGATACCCATTGATGATAATTCAAATGCTGTACCTAATTGTTCATTCCAAACTAAGATATCACCGTTTAAACCTTTATAACCTTTTTCAGATTCTGTTGTCCAGTCATCATAGTCTGGTGCACGTCCATCATGTGCTTTACCATCTGATAGCTCGCCACCAATACCAATTAAAAATACTGCACCATATTCTTTACAAATTGCATTTTCACGTTGTTTACTTGTCATATCTGGATAGCGTTTTACTAAATCTTCGCTGTGAACAAAAGTAATTTGTTTTGGTAACACAGAAGGAATATCAAAACGAGCTTCAACCGCTAATTCAGTTAGACGAATCGCACGATAAATAGATCTTACAGTTTCTTTTAAATATTCGAAATCTCGACGACCTTCTGGAATCACTTTTTCCCAGTCCCATTGATCCACATAAACTGAATGGGTTGGATCTAATGAATCTTCATCTGGGCGTAACGCTTTCATGTGTACAAACAAGCCCTCGCCCTCTTTGAAGTTGAAACGAGATAATGTATGACGTTTCCATTTTGCAAGAGAATGAACTACTTCATAGGTTGCATCTGGAATTTGTTTAACATGAACTTGAACTGCTTTTTCCACACCAGAAAGGTTATCTTGCATCCCATTACCTACTTCACTCAAGATTGGCCCTTGTACTTCAATAATATCTAACTGTTCTATCAAGTTTTGAGTAAACGTATTCTTAACAAAGCTAATTTCTTGTTGTTGTAAAATAAATGATTTTTTCATAAAAAATACCTTAAATAATTGTTTAATTCATTAAAAGTTAAATATAATTTAAATCATTTGGGAGAAAATTCAATAGATTATTAAATAAAAAGCATTTATGATAGATAATATATAAAAATATCTATTTATATTAAATATTATCTATTTTTTAATATTATTTGGAGGGTAATTTGCAGACTAATCACCAATTACGATTACAAATCGACCAACTCGATCAACAGATTTTGCGTGTATTAACTAGAGATGCTCGAACATCTTATGCAGAAATGGCTAAGAGATTTAATGTTAGTCCTGGAACAATACATGTCCGTGTCGAAAAAATGCGTCAAGCTGGGATCATAGAGGGAACAAAAATACGCATTAACGAACGCAAACTCGGATACGATGTATGTTGCTTTATTGGTATTATTTTAAAAAGTGCCAAAGATTATCAAGGAGTAATCGCAAAACTAAGAGAATTTGATCAAGTCGTAGAAGCTTATTATACAACAGGGAACTACTCTATTTTTATCAAGGTCATGACACACACTATAGAAGAACTTCACGAAGTACTTGCTACGAAAATTCAGCTTATTGATGAAATTCAATCAACGGAAACATTAATCTCTATGCAAAATCCTATTTTGAGAGATATCAATCCATAAGCAAACGTTTCCTTTTGATCTTGTTCACAAATTTATAGATTCATCAATAAAAAAGTCGCTAATTCTATGTATGGGTTGGTAGAATAGAGGTGCAACATATAATAATTAATATTAGAGGGATAAATTATGTCAGAAGTATTTCATTTAGGTTTAACTAAAGCTATGTTAAAAGGCGCAAAAGTTGCTATCGTTCCTGGAGATCCTGCTCGTAGTGAACGTATCGCCGCAAAAATGGATAATCCAGAATTTCTTACTTCTACACGTGAATTTACATCATGGCTAGGATATCTTGATGGCCAGCCTATCGTAGTATGTTCGACTGGTATTGGTGGACCTTCTGTATCAATTTGTGTAGAAGAATTGGCTCAATTAGGCGTACGTACCTTCTTACGTATTGGTACCACAGGCGCTATCCAACCACATATTAATGTTGGTGACGTACTTGTTACAACTGGTGCCGTGCGTTTAGATGGTGCAAGCTTACATTTTGCGCCTATGGAATATCCAGCAGTCGCAAACTTTGAAGCAACAAATGCACTATATGCATCTGCATTAGAACATGATGTAAAACCTTATGTTGGTATCACAGCTTCATCTGATACATTCTATCCAGGTCAAGAACGTTATGACACGTATTCAGGTAAAGTATATCGTCACTTCCAAGGATCATTAAAACAATGGCAAGAATTGAATGTCATGAACTTTGAGATGGAATCAGCCACACTATTTACTATGTGCGGAGCATTGGGACTCCGTGCAGGTATGGTATCTGGTGTAATTGTGAATCGCACACAACAAGAAATTCCTAATGAAGAGACTATTAAAGACACTGAAGAAAAAGCAATTTCAGTTGTAGTCAAGGCAGCAGGAAAACTTGCTTTAGATTACTAACTAAGTAAGCGGACAGATTTAGTAAAAAATTTGCAATTCTGTCCGTTTTTTATCTCTAAAAAATCAACTACTTATGTCAATTTAATTAGTCTACCCAAAATAAAAATAAGCCTACAGCCTACAAACCAATTGCATATTTCAATGCTTTCTTTTTGAATGGTGTTGCTTTTTCTGCTATTACTAATGCTATATTTCTAGCCACTTTTACAGGCAATAAATCTGTTTTGAAAGCTTTATAGAAAACATCCATACCCGTTTGCATCACTAAATTATCAGGTTTACGTTTTCGTTCATACTGTTTTAGGACTTTTTCATCTGCAAAGTTTTCGCCTTTTTTGACCGCTTGTTCAATCACTTCTAATAAGGCTTTCACATCTCTAAAGCCTAAATTTACCCCTTGCCCTGCCAAAGGATTAATTGTATGAGCAGCATCACCTACTAATACAATTCCTTGTTTTACATAGCTTTGAGCGTGTTGTCGAGTAAGAGGGAAACTTCCATGAGCTGTAACTTCAACCTGCCCCAATCGGCTTGGGAAATTATGATTAATTTCGTTAGAAAGTTGTGCGTTATCCATTTGTTTTAACTCAGCAATACGTTGTGGCGAGTCATACCATACCACACAGCCATTTTGCCCTGTTAAAGGTAAAAAGGCACGCGGACCACTTGGAAAAAATTGTTGCCATGTCGCACTTTGTTGAGGTAATTCTGTTTTCACAACCGCTAACAAACAGTGTTGACGATATTGCCAGCTAGTTAACCCAATACCAGACCAGCTACGCACAAGAGAATTAGCCCCATCACAAGCTAATAATACTGAAGCGGAATAGCTTTGTTTATCATCAAGGGTTACTGTCCAAATACCATCTTCTCGATTTGCAGAAATTTTGTCAAAACCGACCGCTTGTTGACAGTTAGGGTAATCTTGTAGTGCTTGCCATAATCCAATTTGAATGAGGTTATTTTCCACCATATAACCTAATTTATCTAAACCAAGATCTTGTGCATGAAAAGCAGTATTAAAGCCATCAATTTCCCACGTTTCTAATCCATCGTAAGGGCATACTCGCATTGATTCAATATTCTGCCATGCTCCTAATTTCTCAAGTAAATCGACAGAAGCAGCACTAATTGCAGAAATTCTGACATCATAAGGCGCATCTGGTGAAAATGTCGGTAAAGGATTTTTTTCTAATAATACGACATTTAAGCCTAATTTAGCTAAACCTAATGCAGAGGCTGCTCCTACCATGCCACCTCCAACAACAATAATATCTTGCTGATTCATTATTATTCCTTTTATTCTTATTTTGGTATCAAGTGTACTACAAGCGGTTAGTTATGCCTTGATTTTTGTAAAACTTTTGTGAAATAGATCGAAGAATCTTACTTCGCCATTATGAAAGACAGAGAGTAGTACGTACACTGTTCCAAAAGGAGAACAGATGTCATTAGCCATTATCTACAGTCGAGCATCAATAGGGATCGAAGCCCCGTTGGTGACTATTGAAGTACATATGAGCATAGGTAGCCCCGGGCTATATTTGGTTGGGTTGCCTGAAAAAAGTGTTAAAGAAGCTCAAGACAGAGTACGAAGCGCATTACTCAATGCTAATTTTGAATACCCTGCACGGCGGATTACCATTAACCTAGCCCCTGCGGATTTACCCAAAGAGGGAGGACGATTTGATTTGCCGATAGCGATTGGTATTCTAGCAGCATCGGGACAAATTGATTCAGATAAATTACGTCAATTTGAATTTCTTGGGGAATTATCACTGACAGGCCATTTACGAGGTGTTCACGGTGTCATTCCTGCGGTGTTATCGGCAGTTAAAGACAAACGAGAATTAATTTTTCCGCAACAAAACACGTCAGAGGCGGCTTTAGTTTCCGATACACAAAGCTATTGTGCCAAGTCTTTATTACAAGTGGTCAATTTTCTGAATAATCGAGATCACCTACCGATTGCCCAGCAACTTCCGCAAAAAAATGAAACAATCTCACCGCTTGTTCAACGAGATTTAACCGATATTATCGGACAACAACACGCTAAACGCACATTGATGATTGCAGCCACTGGACAACATAATCTACTTTTCCTTGGACCTCCCGGAACAGGAAAAACAATGCTTGCCAGTCGTTTGGCAGATCTACTTCCCGAAATGGAAGATAAGGAAGCTATTGAAACAGCATCCATTACCAGCTTAATGCAAAATGAATTGAACGTTCAAAACTGGAAAAAACGTCCTTTCAGAGCGCCTCATCACAGTGCCTCAATGGTTGCATTAGTGGGTGGGGGTTCGATTCCAAAACCCGGTGAAATAAGCTTAGCTAATAACGGCGTACTTTTTCTCGATGAGTTACCTGAGTTTGAGCGGAAAGTATTAGATGCATTACGACAACCTTTAGAATCAGGCGAAATCATTATTTCTAGGGCGAATGCTAAAGTACAATTTCCCGCACGTTTTCAATTAATTGCAGCTATGAATCCTAGCCCGACAGGGCATTATCAAGGCACACATAATCGTGCCTCTCCACAGCAAGTCATGCGATATTTGAATCGACTTTCAGGGCCTTTTCTTGATCGGTTTGATCTCTCGATTGAAGTACCATTACTGCCTAAAGGTGCGTTACAAAACAACAATGAACAACGAGGGGAAACAACAGCACAAGTTCGCCAACGTGTTGTCAAAGCAAGGGAAATCCAGCTTAATCGTCGAGGAAAAATCAACGCACAATTAACCACTAAAGAAATTGAGCAAGACTGTAAATTAGATCAGAAAGATGCGTTATTTTTAGAAAATGCATTATTGAAATTAGGACTTTCTGTACGAGCCTATCATCGTATTTTAAAAGTATCCCGTACCATTGCTGATTTAGCCGATTCCGCCAATATTGAGCAACCGCATATTGCCGAAGCATTGGGCTATCGTGCAATGGATAGGTTATTACAACGATTGAATGGTTAAGATATCGTTACTCAAAAACCTCTAACACAAGACGAGTAAGCCCATTGGCTAGCATTAATTCTGCATTTACTGCATTGATTTCCAGTAAATCACGTTGGATTTGTTGGATTATATGATGTCCTTTTAGTAATCCTTGTGCCGATAATCCTTGGCTAAATAGAACAATCCCTTTAAATAGGTCTGAATTAACCCAACCTGTTGAAATATTGAGTTTAGCTTTAAGTGCGTCCGTAAAGAATGAATCAATCCATTCTAGTTGCTGCAAAATGGCAGGAATTTCTTTATCAAAGGCGCTGAGAAGTAACCACACATCTTTGTGTTTATAGAAAGTCCAAAAGGTTCTTAAAAACTCTTTTCGGGTTGATAAGCGGTCAGTTTCTAAAAAAGTTTTGCAAATTAGCGGACGATTATGACAAAGACGCAATGCGGTTTCTAATTCTTCTGCTGAAAGATTAGGGAAATGGGTTGAAAGCCATTGATAAGCAGACTGAAACTCTGGTACCTGTAATAGCCACGTTTGGCAGCGACTTTGAATCGTTGCTAACATTGCCGACTGTAAAGGAGCTTTTAATAGGAAATAAACATTATCGTGAGGTTCTTCTAATGTTTTTAACAATGCATTAGCCGCCGATTCCGTTAATCGCTCTGCTCCTGCAATATAAATAACAGAATTTCCGCCTTGTTGCGAAAATTGTTGCAGTTGGTTGGTTAAATCACGGATCTGATCAACACTAATATCCTTTCCATCAATAGACTCAATTTGATGAAAATCAGGATGATTATTGCTTTCCCACAACAAACAACTTTTACATTGTCCACAAGGTTGATTTCCTTGTTTATTTTGGCATAACAACCAATGAGCAAAATCATAAATTAAGGTAGATGTTCCCAAACCGATATCTGTTTTGAATAATAAGGCGTGATGTCCTCGCCCGTTCAAAAAAGACTGGGTTAGATTTTGATAGATTTCATTATGCCAAGGATATAAATTCATACTCTATACTTTTGCAAAAGAGAGAAAGTTTTCGACCGCTTGTTGTATACCTGCTGATACCTTTTCGATAGGCTGTTCAGCATTGATCACAACGGCTTTAGGATTATTGTGCGTAAGAGCTAAATAACGCTCACGAGTACGATGGAAAAAGTCGATATGTTGTTGTTCGATCCGATCCAATGCTCCACGCCCTTTTGCTCGCTCTAATCCAATTGCAGGATCAAGGTCAAGATAAAGCGTAAAGTCAGGCTCAAAATCACCTAGGATTTTCTCACCAATATGTTCGACTAAATCGGCCAAATTTCTACCGCCACCTTGATATGCTTGGCTAGACATATTGTGTCTATCGCCAATCACCCAAGTTCCTTCAGCTAAAGCAGGTTGAATAACGGTTTCAACTAATTGAGTTCGAGCAGCGAAGATCATCAATACTTCTGCTTTATCGGTAGTATGTTCGCCATCAATACCCTCTTTCCAAAGATTGCGTAACGCCTCTGCAATTTTTGTACCACCCGGCTCTCTGGTGTTGATAAAGGAAATGTGATTAGCAGATAACACTTCACTTATAACACGCACAGCATTACTTTTGCCCGCACCTTCTAATCCTTCAACAACAATAAATTTTCCTTTCATTTGCTCTTTTCTCGCACTTGTTCTTATAACCAGAATTATTTTTTTTCTGTTCTACGTTGTCTTTCGATTTGTATCCAGTTACGCACCGCACGCTCATGTTCTGCATTAGTTTTACTGAATTTATGCCCTCCCGTTCCGTCTGCTACAAAATAAAAATAGGGTGTAGTATCTGGTTGTGACACTGCTTGAATTGCCGCTTTACTTGGCATTGCAATTGGTGTAGGCGGTAAACCATCAATTACATAGGTATTATACGGAGTTGCTTCAAGTAAATCTTTCTTATGTATATTACCATTGTAACGATTACCCATTCCATAAATAACTGTCGGGTCTGTTTGTAATTTCCATTTTGCACGCAAGCGGTTAATAAACACTGAAGCAACTTGTGGGCGTTCACTCGCAATCCCTGTTTCTTTCTCAACAATAGAGGCGAGAATGAGCATTTCATAAGGCGTTGTAAGCGGTAAACTCTCCGCTCTATTTTGCCACGCTTCGTCTAAGTTTTGTTGCTGTTTTTTATAGGCACGTTTAAGGATATCAATATCATCTGTGTGAGGTACATAGCTATAAGTATCTGGAGCAAACCACCCCTCAAGTTTTTGATAAGGAATACCCAATAACTTTGCGATTTCTTCTTCAGATTTCCCCGCCAAAGTTTGATTCAAATATTTAGCTTTCGCTAATTGCTCCCGCCAATTTTTGAAATCTTTTCCTTCAATAAATTGCACATTAAGCTGAACTTCTTTTCCATCATTAAGATGTTGCAATAGCCCTTCAACTGTTTCAATTCCATCAAGTGAGTAAACACCTGCTTTAAAATGACTTAATTCTGGATGTAACCGAATTAAATAAGGAAGAAGTTTTGTATTTTGCGTAATCCCTTGTTCTTCAAGCAATTTCGCTAATTTTTGACTAGATGTCCCTCTTTCAATAACTAAAAGTTGTTCTGGGTTTGCGGTAATTTTTCTATGGGCTAAAGCCTCTAACTGTTGATAGGCATATACTCCCCCACCAATAATAATAACCACAAGAAATGTGAATAAAATAAAAAATTTTTTTAGCATAAGTAGCGATATTGTATTAATAAAATCCTGCCGAACATTACTATAACTTTCTATGAAAATCTATGATTTATTAGTAGAGTTTATGCAGAAAAGAAAGAAAAAAATAAAGCTCCATAGAGCTTTATTTTTGTGAAATTATTTAACTAACTGGCCACTTGCCTGAAGATCAGCATGATAAGAGGAGCGAACAAAAGGTCCACAAGCGGCGTGTTCAAAGCCCATATCATTTGCTTTTTCACGGAACATATCAAATTCTGTTGGATGAACATAACGAGCTACTGGTAAATGGTGGCGACTTGGTTGTAAATATTGCCCTAAAGTAAGCATTGTTACACCGTTCGCTCTTAAATCACGCATCACATCTAAAATTTCTTCGTTTGTTTCGCCTAATCCAACCATAATACCAGATTTAGTTGGAATATCTGGAAATTCAGCTTTAAATGCTTTTAGCAATTTAAGCGACCATTCATAGTTGGCACCTGGACGAATATCATGATATAAACGTGGAACGTTCTCTAAATTATGATTAAACACATCTGGTGGATTTTCTTTTAAAATTTCAATCGCTTGTTCAATACGACCTCGGAAATCTGGTACAAGGATCTCAATTTTGATTCCTGGATTGACCGCTCGAATTTCTTTTACACAAGCAGCAAAGTGAGCAGCACCACGATCAGGTAAATCATCACGATCAACAGAGGTGATTACCACATATTTTAATTTCATATCTTGGATTGTTTCTGCTAATTTTTTTGGTTCGTCTTGATCTAATGGAAGAGGCTTGCCGTGTGCAACATCACAGAAAGGACAACGGCGTGTACAAATTGCCCCCATAATCATAAATGTTGCAGTACCATGGTTAAAGCATTCATGTAAGTTTGGGCAAGATGCCTCTTCACATACGGAATGTAATCCATGGCGACGCATACCTGTTTTGATACTTTGAACACGATCTAAATTTTTAGGTAATTTTATCTTCATCCATGATGGTTTTTTCAATAATTCTTGGTCAGGATCGATATTTTTTACGGGAATAATAGAGGTTTTTGCAGCATCACGATATTTGACACCTCTTTCCATTTTAAATGGTGTACCCATTTCGTACTCCTATTTGTTAATAATATGTTGCTCATTATACCCGAGAATATCGGTAAAGTAATGAACCAATTTAGGTGCAATGCTCTCACAAGTTGCTTGTTCTTGAGGAATAAAATCTGCCATTTGACACATCTCTAACCCAGCATACCCACAAGGGTTAATATTATGGAATGGAGTTAAATCCATATTGATATTAAGCGCTAATCCATGGAAAGAACGTCCTTTACGAATTTTTAGCCCTAAAGAGCAAATTTTCTTTTTATCGACATACACGCCCGGTGCTTCCGGTTTTGGATAAGATTCAATATTGTAATCAGCAAGAGTTTTAACAACACATTGTTCTAATGCGGTAACTAATTGACGTACACTTAATTCATTCCCATTAGCTTTATGGCGTTTAATATCGATCAGTACATACATTACCTGTTGCCCAATTCCGTGATAGGTAATTTGTCCACCTCTATCCGAGTGTACTACTGGAATATCCGTTTGATAAAGTAAATGCTCAGGTTTACCTGCTGAACCCTGTGTAAATACAGAAGGGTGTTGAACTAACCAAATCTCATCAGGCGTTGTTTCTGTTCTTGCGTCTGTAAAATCTTGCATTTTATGCCATATTTCTTGGTAATCTTGGATACCAAGTTGGCGAATGATAAGTGTTTGAGATGTCATGTTTATTTACCACATTAGGGAAGGACGCATAGACACGTCCTTGATTAATTTGGAAATAAGAAGGGATTATAACACCATTCTTACTCCTTCAATTTTTGCCAAATTTGTATAAAGTGTTTCTACTTGTTCAATATTATCAGGTTGTAATGTAATTGATACAGAGTGATAAGATCCTTTTCCACTTTCTTTAAGGGTTGGTGAATAATCCCCCTTAACCACTTTTTGCACCTCATTTACTACATCTTCCATTAGTCCATCTCGCTTAATACCAACAACTTTGAAAGTAAAAGAACATGGAAAAGATAAGAGTTCTCTTAGTGATGCAGCTGGAACTTGAGATAAATTTACTGTTCTATTATTCATATTTTCCTCATAAATATAACGAGCAGTAATTATTTTAAATAATGATTACTGCCCTAGTGCTTATAGCGATAAGATATGGGGATTATTTTTAAAATTACAAGTTTGTTAATCCCATCGCAAAAGGGTAGTTACTTAATTAAATAATCCTTTAACAGTCAATACAATCCAATCCCACGCTTTACCAAAAATACCTGCTTCTGCGACATCTTGCATCACTTGTAAATCAATGCTGGCAATAGGTTTATCATTTAATTGATAAATAATTTTACCGACAACTTGCCCTTTAGTTAGAGGTGCTTCAAGATTCTTCTTATATAACTCGTAACGAGCTTTTAACTCTCCAGTTTTACCTTTTGGTACAGTAATATAACTATCTTTAAGTGTACCTAAAGGAACTTTATTAGCATCTCCATAATAAATTGTTTGTTCAGAAACATTTTGACCTGCTGAAATTGGTTTTACAGTTTCAAAATTTGCAAAACCCCATTGTAAAAGTTTCTTGCTTTCTATTTCTCTTCCTTTAAGCGTTTCAACCCCCATGACAACAGAGATAAGTCGAGTATTAGTATTATAAGCAGAAGCAACTAAGTTATAGCCTGCTTTATCGGTATGACCTGTCTTCATACCATCTACATTCATGGTTTTATCCCAAAGTAAGCCATTACGGTTTGGTTGCTTAATTTTATTAAATGTAAAATCCTTTTCTGAATAGATTTTGTATTCATTAGGTAAATCACGAATAATATGACTACCAATAATAGCCATATCCCTTGCTGATGAATATTGATTAGGATTATCCAAACCATGAACTGTCTCAAAATTAGTATTTTTTAAACCGAATTGTTGTACATATTTATTCATCGTATTAATAAAAGCTTGCTGTGAACCAGAAATATATTCAGCAAGTGCAACTGAAGCATCATTACCTGATACAACAATAATACCTCGGTTAAGATCTTCAACAGATACTTGTTGGTTTAAATTAAGAAACATTTTAGATGATCCCGGAAAATTTTTACCCCATGCGCTATCAGTGATAGTAACAAGATCATTATTATTAATTTGACCTGCTTTTAACGCTGATCCAATGACATAACTCGTCATCATTTTAGTTAAACTAGCTGGGTATTGACGCTGATCTGGGTTTAAACTTGCCAACACTGCACCTGAATTATAATCCATTAAAATATAGGTTTGAGCATTAATTTGAGGAACAGCAATATCAAATGATGTTTCTGCATAACTACTCACTGAAAAAATGAGAGTTGATAAAATTGTTGATTTAATTAATTGAGTTTTAAACATAACTTTTCCCATATTTATTGTAATGATTTATTGAATATCAGCTTTAATTGCCAAGTAGCTACCTTTACCTTTTATTTTTAAAGGAAGTCTTTCTCTTTTAGCCAAATTCATCAAAGTATAAACGCCTTTTCCTGAAATATAACCTTGGCGATCAACCTGTAATGCCTCTATTTTCACTCGTGCTGTTCCTGTATTTAACATTCCAATCTCACGAGCAGCGGCAACAGAAAGATCGATCACTCGCCCATTACTAAATGGACCTCTATCATTAATTCTAACAATGATTTTTCTACCATTTCTTAAATTAGTCACTAAAGCATAAGATCCTAAAGCTAGCGTTTTATGAGCTGCAGTGAACGTATTTTTATCATAAATTTCACCACTTGCCGTCTTCTTACCATGAAATTGTGTACCGTAGTAGCTTGCAACACCTGTTTGACTAAATTGACGAGATGTCTCCTTATTAATTGTCGTATGAGTTTTCCCTTTGATAGTGTAACTGGAAATTTGGTTATTTACTTTAACATAAGTAAGTTTCTCTCCCTTAATACCATAAAGTTTTTTTGTTTCATTGCTTACTATTTTTTTAGCTTTTTTCTTTTCTTTAGTAATTTTTTTTGTATGCACGTTCTTTGAGATCTTTTTTGCTAAAGTCTTTTTTTGTGCTTTTGTATTTTTCTTAGTCTTTGTTACTTGCCTAGCCGTACTTTTTTTCTTAGTCGCTGAAACTTTTTTTGTAACTATCTGGGATGTTTTTTCTGTTTTTGCTTGAACAGAATGAACACTAAATAAAATTAACGTCGATAATAATAGTGTAATTATTTTACGAAACATCGTTATTTCTCCTATCTCGCTACTGAATAATACTTACAGTAGTATTGATTATTTTAGTTGATTATATGGATTATCTTTATCTTTTTGATCTCGATGAACATAAACTGACATCATTAATCCAAACGCAGCCATCAGAGTAACATATGAAGTGCCACCATAACTTACTAACGGTAATGGAACACCAACAACGGGTAAAATACCACTTACCATGCCGATATTTACGAAGACATAAACGAAGAAAAGCAAGGCTGTTCCTCCAGATATAATGCGTCCAAAAGTAGAAGTTGCTTTTGCTCCAACTGTTAAGCCTCGAGCAATAATAAATAAGTAAAGACTGAGTAAAATTAACACACCAATTAAGCCATGTTCTTCTCCCAGTACTGCAAAAATAAAATCAGTATGAGGCTCAGGTAAAAACTCTAATTGAGATTGAGTTCCTTCCATCCATCCTTTACCCTCTATACCACCGGAGCCAATCGCAATTTTTGATTGAATAATATGGTAACCTGCTCCCAAAGGATCTTTCTCAGGATCAATTAACATTAATACCCTTGTTTTTTGGTAGTCATGCATAAGGTAGAACCACATAATTGGAATAAATCCAGCTAAAAAGACCACTCCAGCTATAATAAGTTTCCAACTTAATCCTGCCAAAAATAAAACAAAGAGTCCTGCTGCACAAATTAAAATAGCCGTTCCCAAATCAGGCTGAGTCGCAACCAATAATGTAGGAAGTACAATAATTGATAATGCAACGACAGTATCCTTAAAATTAGGTGGTAGTGCTCTATTTCCTAAATAAGTGGCAACCATTAATGGTACAGATAATTTTGCGATTTCAGAAGGTTGAAAACGAATAAATCCCAAATTTAACCATCTTTGCGCCCCTTTACTGATTTCTCCAGTTACATCAACTAAAACTAATAAAAAAATACACAATATATATAGATATGGGGAAATTTTTTGATAAAAATTAGGTGGAAATAATGCCATTAATATCATTAACCCTAACCCCAAAGAAACTTGGATTAAGCGGTTTACAAACATTGATTCATTTGCACCACTTGCACTATAAAGAACCAGTAGCCCATATCCTGTAATCGCAAGTAATCCAAGTAACAGCAATAAATCTAATGAAAATATCTTCCAACATCGAGATAAAAATGATTTATTCATGAACTTCTCCACCATTATTCCTTGCAAGCGGTGAGTTTACTAGATTATTTTGTAAACCCTCTGTTTTTTTATCTAACGGATGTTGTAATACATAATCAATTATCTTACGAGCAATAGGTGCCGCCATACTTGAGCCTCCCCCTGCATTTTCTAGAATAATTGATACAACAACTTGAGGTTTATCATAAGGAGCAAAAGAGGTAAACCAAGCATGATCTTGTAAACTCTTTTTTACAGAGTTTTTATCATAATTTTTACCTTTTAAACTAAATACTTGTGCTGTACCTGACTTTCCTGCTGCACGGTAAGCTGCACCTCTAAAAGCTTTTCTTGCAGTCCCATTTGGTGCATTAATTACATTGTACATTCCCGTCTTTGCAATATTCCAATACTGCAGAGGAGCTTTGATATCTTCATACAATAATGGATCTTTATATGGATGAATCTCGCTAGACATGATTTGACTCATTAAATGAGGTGTATTGACTTGCCCATTATTAATCAAAATCGCTGTTGCTTTTGCTAATTGTAAAGGTGTAGCAATCCAATACCCTTGTCCAATTCCAATAGAAATAGTGTCACCTGGTATCCAGTCTTTTTTATAGCGACTTTTTTTCCACTCTCTTGATGGCATAACACCTGTTGATTCTTCATTAATATCAATACCTGTTTTCAGACCAAACCCGAAGCGTTTCATCCAGTAAGAAATCTTGTCAATTCCCATATCGTAAGCAACTTGATAAAAGAAAGTGTCAGATGACTCTGTAATCGCTTTGATAATATCAGTTCGACCATGTCCACTTTTTTTCCAATCTCGGAATTTTTGTGCTGTACCAGGTAACACCCAATATCCCGGATCAAAAACAGTCGTAGCAGATGTAATCTTACCTTCCGTTAGAGCTGCTACTGTCATAAATGGTTTAATTGTTGAAGCGGGAGGATACGTCCCTTGAGTCGCTCGACTGTATAATGGACGATCTTCATTATCCAGTAAGGCTTTATAGTCTTTACTTGAAATACCATCAACAAATAAATTATTGTCATAGCTTGGGTTGGTTACCATTGCTAAAATACTGCTATCCTTTGGATCAAGCACTACGATAGCACCTTTATGACTACCAATTAAACTTGCTACATATTGTTGAAGATCAACATCTAGTGTTAGACGTACACTACTTCCTGCAATAGCTGGCTGATCACGTAATTTTCTAATTACCTTCCCGCGATTATTAATTTCAACCTCTTCAAAACCTGTTGTACCATGTAGTTGCTCTTCATAAAATTTTTCTATACCTAATTTACCAATATCATTAGAACCTGCATAATCACCATATCTTCCTTCATTTTCCAGACGCTTTTTATCCCTATCATTGATTTTAGCCACATAGCCTAGAATATGTGTCAAAATATTGCCATAAGGATAAGTTCGTTTAAAATATGGATGAACATCTAATCCAGGGAAACGATATTGTAGGACAGAAAATCTAGCAATCTGTTCTTCAGATAGATTGGGTTTCAATAGAACAGGCGTATAACGAGAAGATCGAAGTTTTTCTTTCTTATAATTTTCAATATCATCATCATTCAGCCCCACTAATAATTTTAATTCATTAAAGGTATCCTCTAAATTTTCAACTTTTTCTGGCACAATATACAATCCAAAAAAAGTTATATTTTCAGCCAATACCTTTCCATTTCTATCATAAATTAAACCCCGAGTGGGTGGGACAGGTAACAGTTTTATACGGTTTCCATTAGAACGTGTTTGGTAAGATTCATAATCTCTAACCTGTAAATTATACAAATTGGTAAGCAATACTCCTGTTAACCCCAATACTCCCAAAAAAGCAATAATGGCTCGCCTTATGAATAAATTTGCTTCGGCTCGACCATTACGAACTTTTTCATAATTTTTTGCTGGTGTTAATTTCCCAAATTTACTAAACATACAAAAACTATTCTCGATGATAAGGATGATTTGTTGTTAATGACCAAGCTCTATATAAGCTTTCCGCCACAACTATCCTAACAAGAGGATGAGGTAAGGTAAGTGGCGATAAAGACCAACTTTGCTCTGCTGCCACTTTACATTCAGGCGATAACCCTTCAGGTCCTCCGATTAACAAACACACATCTCGCCCATCGCTTTTCCACGCTTCAAATTGTTGTGCCAATTGTGGGGTTGTAGAGGCTTTTCCAGGAATATCAAGCGTAACAATTAACCCTCGCCCAGCGGCAGCGAGCATTGCTTTACCCTCTTGTTCCAAAATTCGTTTAATATCAGCATTTTTCCCACGCTTACCAGAAGGAATTTCAATTAACTCTAATGGAATATCTTTAGGGAAACGACGCTGATAAGATTCAAAACCTTTGATTACCCAATCTGGCATCTTGGTTCCGACTGCGATTAGTTTGATTTTCATTTATGCCCAAAGTTTCTCAAGTTGATACATTTCTCGACTTTCATTTTGTAAAATATGTACAATGGCTTGCCCAAAATCAATCACAATCCAATCAGCAACTGCTTTTCCTTCTTGAGCAAAAATATCAATACCTACTTTTTTACTTTCTTCAATTAGATTATTTGCTGTAGAAGCTACGTGACGACTTGATGTTCCTGTACAAATTATCATTGTATCGGTAATACTTGATTTTCCTTTAACATCAATTGCTTGAATATCTTGTGCTTTTAAAGCTTCTAAGGTTGAAGTTAGAAAGTCTGTGAGATTAATTTCCATCATAAATAATTTTATTTCGCTATAAATAATAAAAGGGGAAGATTGTAACATAAAATTTCCCTTAGTTTGTTAATGAAAAAGACAAACATCGTATCCTGTAAATAACTACATATAACCTTATCTACATAAAAAACAATAAAATCAGTTTACATTTCATATATAAATAGGTAAAATTCACTTTTGCAGATAATTTTTATTAGATTTCTGTAAATTTTGATGGTGCTTGCCTATCAAGCCCCGTCCAAGACCGTAGGTGAACTAATTCATTATCATTTATAATAAAATTAGTTCTTAATCTAGCAAACCTACGTAGATGGTGAACAGACAGAATACTCTGCTTCTGGACACCTTAGGCTCAAAAACGGTTGTGTAAAGCGGTCGCTTTTTTGAGATTTTTTGTAAATTCCACGTTTTTTGTGGAGTGTATCAGGAGCTAAAACCAATGGCATTAAATCTTCAAGACAAACAAGCAATTGTTGCTGAAGTAAATGAAGCTGCTAAAGGTGCCCTTTCTGCTGTTGTTGCGGATTCCCGTGGTGTAACAGTAGATAAAATGACTGAGTTACGTAAAACTGCTCGAGAAGCAGGCGTTTCATTGCGCGTTGTTCGTAATACTTTATTACGTCGTGCAGTTGAAGGCACTGAATATGAGTGTTTAAAAGATACGTTCACTGGTCCAACTCTTATTGCATTCTCTAACGAGCATCCAGGTGCGGCAGCACGTTTGCTTAAAGACTTTGCAAAAGCAAATAAAGAGTTTGAAATTAAAGGTGCTGCCTTTGAAGGTAAATTGCAAGATATCGAATTCTTAGCAACATTACCAACTTACGAAGAAGCAATTGCACGTTTAATGGGTACAATGAAAGAAGCTGCGGCAGGCAAACTTGTTCGCACTCTTGCGGCATTACGCGACAAATTACAAGAAGCTGCATAATTTATTTTAAAGCACTTCTTAAATCGTTTAACTTATTTATTTTAGGAATTGATTGTTATGTCATTAACTAACGAACAACTTATCGAAGCTATCGCTTCTAAATCAGTATCAGAAATCGTTGAATTAATCGCTGCGATGGAAGAAAAATTTGGTGTTTCAGCAGCAGCTGCTGCAGTTGCAGTAGCAGCTGGTGGTGCAGCAGAAGCAGCAGAAGAAAAAACAGAATTTGATGTTGTATTAACAAATGCTGGCGGTAACAAAGTCGCTGTAATCAAAGCAGTACGTACTGCAACAGGATTAGGCTTAAAAGAAGCTAAAGACTTAGTAGAATCAGCACCTGCAACATTAAAAGAAGGTGTATCTAAAGGCGAAGCTGAAGAACTTAAGAAAGCTTTAGAAGAAGCTGGTGCGCAAGTAGAAATCAAATAATTTTTGATTCACTTGTGAGTCCTTCTTTAAGGCAAAATGGCTGGTGGTTATTCCATCAGCCATTTTGTGCTTAAAAGAAATAGGTAGATTTTGTCGTTTTAGTCTATTCTAATTTTTACACTAATCTTCTGATTTTATTAAGATTAGTGATATATCCCCCCGAACTTACCGCTTTAAGTAGTGATTTTTGACTTATTGTTTGGTGATCGGAAAAACGACACCTCGTACACATTTATAATGCCACTTCCTGCCTGTCTTAAAGGCGGTTTGTGAAACTCAACAACCAAAAAGAAAAATCAGAGGCTATCTAAAAATGGCATACTCATATTCCGAGAAAAAGCGTATTCGTAAGAGCTTTGGCAAACGCTCACAGGTTCTTAATGTACCTTATCTATTAACAATTCAGCTTGACTCTTTTGATAAATTTATTCAAAGAGACCCTGAAGGACAACAAGGTTTAGAAGCGGCATTCCGTTCAGTTTTCCCGATTGTAAGTAACAATGGTTCAACTGAATTACAATACGTTTCCTATGAACTTGGTGAACCATCATTCGATGTTCGTGAATGTCAAATTCGTGGTACAACTTATGCTGCACCACTTCGTGTTAAATTGCGTTTAGTAACCTTCGACCGTGAAGCAGCGGCAGGTACTGTAAAAGATATTAAAGAACAAAGTGTCTATATGGGAGAAATCCCACTGATGACTGATAACGGAACTTTCGTTATCAATGGTACAGAGCGTGTTATTGTTTCACAATTACATCGTAGTCCTGGTGTGTTCTTTGATTCAGATAAAGGTAAAACACACGCATCAGGTAAAGTTCTTTATAATGCAAGAATTATTCCTTATCGTGGTTCTTGGTTAGATTTTGAATTCGATCCAAAAGATAATCTTTATGCGCGTATCGACCGTCGTCGTAAATTACCTGCAACTATTATTTTACGTGCATTAGGTTACACAACAGAAGAAATCTTAGATTTATTCTTCGACAAAATTCATTTTGAAGTTAAAGATAATCAATTATTGATGACCCTTGTACCAGAACGTTTACGTGGTGAAATTGCAGGGTTCGATATTGAAGCAAATGGTAAAGTTTACGTAGAAAGTGGTCGTCGTATTACTGCCCGTCATATTAGAGCATTAGAAAAAGATAATATTACCCAAATTGTTGTCCCAACAGAATATATCGTAGGCCGTGTTACTGCTAAAGACTATATTGATCTTGAAACAGGTGAGATAGTTTGCCCTGCGAATATGGAAATTTCATTAGAAATGTTGGCAAACCTTGTTAAAGCAGGCTATAACGAAATCGAAGTATTATTTACTAATGATTTAGACTACGGTCCTTATATTTCTGAAACATTACGTGTTGATCCAACTCACGATCGTTTAAGTGCGTTAGTTGAAATTTACCGTATGATGCGCCCAGGCGAACCACCAACAAAAGAGGCGGCAGAAGGCTTATTTGACAATATGTTCTTCTCAACTGACCGCTATGATCTTTCTGCGGTAGGTCGTATGAAGTTCAATCGTTCACTTGATATTCCTGAAGGCGTAGGTACAGGGATTTTAAGCAACGATGACATCGTCGGCGTAATGAAAAAATTAATTGAGATCCGTAATGGTCGTGGTGAAGTTGATGATATCGATCACTTAGGAAACCGTCGTATTCGTTCTGTAGGTGAAATGGCAGAAAACCAATTCCGTATTGGTTTAGTGCGTGTTGAACGTGCTGTTCGTGAGCGTCTTTCATTAGGTGATTTAGATGGCGTAACTCCACAAGATTTAATCAATGCGAAACCAATTTCAGCAGCAGTGAAAGAGTTCTTTGGTTCATCACAACTTTCACAATTTATGGACCAAAATAACCCACTTTCAGAAGTTACGCACAAACGTCGTATTTCTGCATTAGGTCCGGGTGGTTTAACTCGTGAACGTGCAGGCTTTGAGGTTCGAGATGTTCACGCAACTCACTATGGTCGTGTATGTCCAATCGAAACACCTGAAGGTCCAAACATCGGTTTGATCAACTCACTTTCTGTGTATGCTCGTACTAATGACTACGGTTTCTTAGAAACTCCATATCGTAAAGTGGTTGATGGTCAAGTAACTGAAGAAATCGAATACTTATCAGCAATTGAAGAAGGTAACTATGTTATCGCTCAGGCTAACTCAAACTTAGATGACGATTTCCGCTTTACTGATACTTATGTAACTTGTCGTGGTGAACACGGTGAATCTGGTTTATATCGTCCAGAAGAAATTCACTATATGGACGTTTCTACACAACAAGTCGTTTCTGTTGCGGCAGCGTTGATTCCGTTCCTTGAACACGATGATGCGAACCGTGCCTTAATGGGTGCGAACATGCAACGTCAAGCAGTACCAACACTACGTGCGGATAAACCATTAGTCGGTACAGGTATCGAAAAAGCAGTAGCACTTGACTCTGGTGTAGCGGTTGTTGCGAAACGTGGTGGTACAATTCAATATGTGGATGCGTCACGTATCGTTGTTAAAGTCAATGAAGACGAAACTATCGCTGGTGAAGCGGGTATCGATATTTATAACTTAATTAAATACACTCGTTCAAACCAAAATACTTGTATCAACCAATTACCTTGTGTGAAATTAGGTGAACCAGTTGAACGTGGCGAAATCTTAGCAGATGGCCCTTCAACAGATTTAGGTGAATTAGCATTAGGTCAAAACATTCGTGTAGCATTCATGCCTTGGAATGGTTATAACTTCGAAGACTCAATGTTAGTATCTGAACGTGTTGTACAAGAAGATCGTTTCACTACTATTCACATCCAAGAATTATCTTGTGTGGCTCGTGATACTAAACTTGGTGCGGAAGAAATCACAGCGGATATTCCAAACGTAGGTGAATCAGCATTAAGTAAATTAGATGAGTCTGGTATCGTTTATATCGGTGCAGAAGTGAAAGGTGGCGACATCTTAGTAGGTAAAGTTACTCCTAAAGGTGAAACACAATTAACTCCAGAAGAAAAATTACTTCGTGCAATCTTCGGTGAAAAAGCGTCTGATGTTAAAGATTCTTCTTTACGTGTACCAAATGGTACATCAGGTACGATTATCGACGTTCAAGTTTTCACTCGTGACGGCGTTGAAAAAGATAAACGTGCAAAAGAAATTGAAGAAATGCAACTCCGTGATGCGAAGAAAGATCTTGTTGAAGAGTTAGAAATCTTAGAAGCAGGCTTATTCACACGTGTTCGTAACCTATTGATCGAAGGTGGTGTTGCTGAATCAACATTAGATAACTTACCTCGTGAAAAATGGTTAGAACAAACTTTAGATAACGAAGCAAAACAAAATCAATTAGAGCAACTTGCTGAACAACATGAAGAGTTACGTAAAGAGTTTGAACATAAACTAGAAGTTAAACGTAACAAGATCATCCAAGGCGATGATCTTGCACCGGGTGTATTAAAAGTTGTTAAAGTATATCTTGCAGTGAAACGTCAAATCCAGCCGGGTGATAAAATGGCGGGACGTCACGGTAACAAAGGGGTTATCTCAAAAATCAACCCTGTTGAAGATATGCCATACGATGAAAACGGTCAGCCAGTTGAGATCGTATTGAATCCACTAGGGGTTCCATCTCGTATGAACATCGGTCAGATCTTAGAAACTCACTTAGGCTTAGCAGCTCGTGGTATCGGTGATCAAATCAACCAGATGATCAAACAACAACAATCTATCGCTAAATTACGTGAATATATCCAAAAAGCGTATGACTTAGGCCACGGCGCTCAAAGCGTAGATTTAAATACATTCTCTGATGAAGAAGTATTACGTTTAGCAGAAAACCTCCGTAAAGGTTTACCACTTGCTACACCTGTATTTGATGGTGCTCACGAAGATGAAATCAAAGGATTATTAGAATTAGGTGGTTTACCAACTTCTGGTCAAATTACTTTATATGATGGTCGTACAGGTGAAAAATTTGAGCGTCCAGTAACCGTTGGTTATATGTATATGCTCAAATTGAACCACTTAGTTGATGACAAAATGCACGCACGTTCAACTGGTTCTTATAGTCTTGTTACACAACAACCATTGGGTGGTAAAGCTCAATTCGGTGGTCAGCGTTTCGGTGAGATGGAGGTATGGGCATTAGAAGCATACGGTGCTGCTTATACTCTACAAGAAATGCTAACTGTGAAATCTGATGATGTGAACGGTCGTACGAAGATGTATAAAAATATCGTCGATGGTACACACTATATGGAACCGGGTATGCCAGAATCTTTCAACGTTATTACGAAAGAAATTCGTGCATTAGGTATCGATATGGAGTTGGATGAAGCATAAATACGTTAAATTCCCTCGGAATTGAAACGTATCGCAAGCGGTCAGATTTGCAAAATATTTTACAAAACTCACCGCTTGCAAAGCCAGATTTTCTCGTTTAGAGCCACAAGGCTTTAAGCAAACTTTAACCTCACTAGGGGCAAAAAAGTGAAAGACTTAGTTAAGTTTTTAAAAGCACAATCAAAATCAAATGACGATTTCGATGTAATTAAGATTGGTTTAGCATCGCCAGATAAGATCCGTTCGTGGTCTTTCGGTGAAGTGAAAAAACCAGAAACAATCAACTACCGTACATTCAAACCAGAACGTGATGGTCTTTTCTGTGCCAGAATCTTTGGACCAGTAAAAGATTACGAATGTCTTTGCGGTAAATATAAACGCTTAAAACACCGTGGTGTTATTTGTGAAAAATGTGGTGTTGAAGTTACACAAACTAAAGTACGTCGTGAACGTATGGGACACATTGAATTAGCTTGTCCAGTGGCACACATTTGGTTCTTAAAATCATTACCATCTCGTATCGGTTTGATTTTAGATATGCCATTACGTGATATTGAACGTGTACTTTATTTCGAATCTTATGTTGTTATCGAACCAGGTATGACTGATCTTGAGAAAAATCAGTTATTAACCGAAGAACAATTTATGGAAGCGGAAGAGCGTTGGGGCGATGAATTTGAAGCAAAAATGGGTGCAGAAGCAATCCAAGTATTGCTCAAAGAATTAGATTTAGATCACCAATGTGAAATGTTACGTGAAGAATTACAAACAACAAATTCTGAAACTAAACGTAAAAAAATCACAAAACGCTTA
Organism: Otariodibacter sp.; assembly: GCF_029256985.1. Classification (GTDB taxonomy): domain Bacteria; phylum Pseudomonadota; class Gammaproteobacteria; order Enterobacterales; family Pasteurellaceae; genus Otariodibacter. The sequence goes on from NZ_JARIDQ010000041.1 coordinate 34,263, forward strand.
AAATTACTTGAAGCATTTATGCAATCTGGTAACAAACCAGAATGGATGATCTTAACTGTATTACCAGTACTTCCACCAGATCTTCGTCCATTAGTACCACTCGATGGTGGACGTTTTGCGACTTCAGATCTAAATGATTTATACCGTCGTGTAATCAACCGTAATAACCGTTTAAAACGTTTATTAGACTTAATTGCACCAGATATTATCGTACGTAACGAAAAACGTATGTTACAAGAATCTGTGGATGCATTATTAGATAATGGTCGTCGTGGTCGTGCAATTACAGGTTCAAACAAACGTCCATTAAAATCTTTGGCAGATATGATCAAAGGTAAACAAGGTCGTTTCCGTCAAAACTTATTAGGTAAACGTGTTGACTATTCAGGTCGTTCTGTAATCACAGTAGGTCCATACTTACGTCTACACCAATGTGGTTTACCGAAAAAAATGGCATTGGAATTATTCCGTCCATTTATTTATTCAAAATTAGAAAACCGTGGCATTGCATCAACAATCAAAGCTGCGAAGAAAATGGTTGAGCGTGAAGATCCAATCGTATGGGATATTCTTGCTGAAGTTATTCGTGAACACCCGATTCTTCTTAACCGTGCACCAACACTTCACCGTTTGGGTATCCAAGCGTTTGAACCATTGTTGATTGAAGGTAAAGCGATCCAGTTACACCCTCTTGTTTGTGCGGCATTTAACGCGGACTTCGATGGTGACCAAATGGCGGTTCACGTTCCATTAACTCTTGAAGCTCAGTTAGAAGCTCGTGCGTTGATGATGTCAACCAATAACGTACTTTCACCAGCAAACGGTGATCCAATTATCGTTCCATCACAAGACGTTGTTTTAGGCTTGTACTATATGACACGTGAAAAAGTGAATGCGAAAGGTGAAGGAATGTATTTCTTAGACCCACGTGAAGCTGAAAAAGCTTATCGTACTGGCCAAGCAGAATTACACGCTCGTGTTAAAGTGCGTATTACTGAATACACTAAAGATGAAAATGGTGAATTTATTGCATCAACACATTTAGTTGATACGACAGTAGGTCGTGCAATTTTATGGATGATCGCACCTAAAGGCATGCCATTTAAATTGTTCAACCAAACGTTAGGTAAAAAAGCAATTTCAAAATTAATCAATGAAAGCTACCGTCGTTTAGGTTTGAAAGAATCAGTTATGTTTGCTGACCAAATTATGTATACCGGTTTTGCATACGCAGCACGTTCAGGTTCTTCTGTTGGTATTGATGATATGGTTATTCCAGATCAAAAATACAGTATCATTTCAGCAGCAGAAGCTGAAGTAGCAGAAATCCAAGAGCAATTTAACTCAGGCCTTGTAACTGCGGGTGAGCGTTATAATAAAGTGATCGATATTTGGGCTGCGGCGAATGAGCGTGTTGCTAAAGCGATGATGGAAAACCTTTCACAAGAAGAAGTAATCAACCGTGAAGGTAACCCAGAAAAACAAGCATCATTCAACAGTATCTTTATGATGGCAGACTCTGGAGCGCGTGGTTCTGCAGCACAGATTCGTCAGTTAGCAGGTATGCGTGGATTGATGGCACGTCCAGATGGCTCAATCATCGAAACACCAATTACTGCGAACTTCCGTGAAGGTCTAAACGTTCTTCAGTACTTTATTTCAACCCACGGTGCACGTAAAGGTTTGGCAGATACAGCGTTAAAAACAGCGAACTCAGGTTACTTAACTCGTCGTTTAGTTGATGTGGCACAAGACTTAGTTATCGTTGAAGATGACTGTGGTACACATGAAGGTATCGTAATGACAGCCCTTATTGAAGGTGGGGATGTTAAAGAAGCATTACGTGATCGTGTGTTAGGTCGTGTGGTGGCAGAAGATGTGTTAAAACCAGGCACAGAAGAAGTCTTAATTCCACGTAACACACTGATTGATGAAAAATGGTGTGACATCATTGATGCAGAATCAGTTGACCAAATCAAAGTTCGTTCAGTTGTAACTTGTAACACAGACTTTGGTGTGTGTGCGAAATGTTACGGACGTGACCTTGCTCGTGGACACTTAATCAACCAAGGTGAAGCAGTTGGGGTTATCGCAGCACAATCTATCGGGGAACCAGGTACACAGTTAACCATGCGTACGTTCCATATCGGTGGTGCGGCATCTGCGGCAGCCAAAGAATCAAGCGTACAAGTTAAAAATACGGGTACATTAAAACTTGCTAATGCGAAATCAGTTACCAATAAAGACGGTAAGATCGTATTAACTTCACGTAATACTGAATTAACTATCATTGATGCATTCGGTCGTACCAAAGAAAACTATAAAGTACCTTACGGTGCGGTATTATCGAAAGGCGACGGCGAAGAAGTGACTGCTGGTGAAGTGGTAGCTAACTGGGATCCGCATACAATGCCTATCGTTTCTGAAGTGAGTGGTTTCATTCAATTCAGTGATGTTGTTGATGGTTTAACTGTAACTCGTCAAACTGATGATCTTACTGGTTTATCATCAATCGTAGTACAAGATGTCGGTGAACGTTCAACAGCAGGTAAAGATTTACGTCCAGCATTAAAATTAGTGGATGAAAAAGGTAATGACATTTTAATCAATGACACACCAGTACAATACTTCCTACCAGGTAAAGCAATCGTAACATTAAGCGATGGTGCAGAAATCGGTATTGGGGAAGCATTAGCACGTATTCCACAAGAATCAACAGCAACTAAAGATATTACCGGGGGTCTTCCTCGTGTTGCTGACTTATTTGAAGCTCGTAAACCGAAAGAGCCAGCAATTCTTGCAGAAATTTCAGGTATCGTTTCATTTGGTAAAGAAACCAAAGGAAAACGTCGCTTGTTAATTACTCCAGAAGGAGGTGAAGCATACGAAGAAATGATTCCAAAATGGCGTCAACTCAATGTATTTGAAGGCGAAAAGGTTCAACGTGGTGATATTATTTCAGATGGTGCAGAAACACCTCATGATATCTTACGTTTACGTGGCGTACACGCAGTAACAGATTACATCGTTAATGAAGTACAAGAAGTTTACCGCTTACAAGGGGTAAAAATTAACGATAAACATATCGAAGTTATCGTACGTCAAATGTTACGTAAAGCGATCATTACTCAAGCTTACGATTCTGAATTCTTAGAAGGTGAACAAGTTGAAGTGGCTCGCGTGAAGATTGTGAACCGCCAACGTGAAGCTGAAGGTAAACCGTTAGTTGAATTTGAACGTGAATTGCTCGGTATCACTAAAGCATCACTTGCAACAGAATCATTTATTTCTGCAGCATCGTTCCAAGAAACAACTCGCGTATTAACCGAAGCTGCGGTAGCAGGTAAACGTGATGAGTTACGTGGATTGAAAGAAAATGTAATCGTAGGTCGTTTAATCCCTGCGGGTACAGGTTTTGCTTACCATCAAAATCGTAACAAGAAACGTGTGGCTCCTGAAGTAGTTGAAGCACCAGTAGATCCAGTATCTGCATTTGCAACTGCTGAAGAAATCGAAGCGGAAACACAAAATCTTGTTGCTGATGAAGCAACTCAAAGCTTAGCTGCATTATTAAATGCCGGCTTAGATGCTGATGAGTAATGAATAATTTCTGATATAGAAATTAGATGATAAAAATGGGGCTTATGCCCCATTTTTTATTTATAGGCTGTAATAAATTAAAAAACTACCCTCTTCCACCCACGGTAATTTTATCAAGTTTTACTGTAGGTTGTCCTACTCCAACTGGTACACTTTGTCCTTCTTTTCCACAAGTTCCAATACCGAGATCAAGTTCCATTTTTTTACCAACCATAGAGACTTGTTGCATTGCTTCAATACCACTACCGATTAATGTTGCACCTGTTACTGGCTTGGTTATTTTGCCTTTTTCAATCAAATAGGCTTCTGCTGTTGAGAAAACGAATTTACCAGAAGTAATATCAACTTGTCCTCCACTAAAATGTGGTGCATATAAGCCAAAATCTACTGACTCAATCATTGCCTCAAATTCATCATTACCTTCTTGTAAGTAAGTATTTGTCATTCTTGGCATTGGTAAGTGCGCATAAGATTCTCGACGTCCATTCCCTGTTGGAGCAACCCCCATTAAACGTGCATTGAGCTTGTCTTGCATATAGCCTTTCAAAATACCATTTTCAATTAAGGTATTTTTTTGAGAAGCCACACCTTCATCGTCCACAGTAATAGAACCACGTAAATTAGCTAAAGTGCCATCATCAACAATAGTACAAAGTGGAGAAGTGACTTGTTGCCCAATTTTACCTGTAAACAGTGAAGATTCTTTACGATTGAAATCACCCTCTAAACCGTGACCAACGGCTTCGTGCAGTAAAATTCCTGGCCATCCTGCACCAAGCACAATCGGCATTGTGCCTGCAGGCGCAGCCACTGCTCCTAAATTAACAAGGGCTTGGCGTACGGCTTCTTTTGCTAAATGTATTGCTCGACTATCGCCTGAGATGTGAGGTGCTAAAAACCAATCTAAACCAAATCGACCACCCGCTCCCGCACTACCACGTTCACGTTTTCCATCTTTTTCTACTAATACAGAAATAGATAAACGAACTAACGGGCGAATATCCGCCGCTAAAGTACCATCGGTCGCACTCACTAAAATTTCTTCGTAGATTGCTGATAAATTAGCATTAACTTGAATCACTCGTGGATCTTCCGCTCTCGCCACTTTATCGACCAAATGAAGTAACTCAACTTTTTGTTCACGGCTTAAAGTATCTAGTGGATTAACTGATGCATAACGTTGAATTGCTTTCGTTTCGACAAAAGGATGAATAGCTAATTTACCAGAATCTTGGGTAATACTACGGGCTGCTATTGCACATTGCTCCAGTTGAGCAAGTGAAATCTGATCCGCATAAGCAAAACCTGTCTTTTCGCCTGAAACTGCACGAACACCCACTCCACGATCGATATAAAATCCACCTTCTTTGATAATGCTATCTTCTAACGACCAACTTTCATCTTGGCTGAATTGAAAATAAAGATCAGCATAATCAATATTACGCATTGAAAAATGATCAAGAGTATTGGATAAATCCGATAATTGTAATCCACTTGGTAAAAGTAAACTACTTGAAACTTTATTTAACATATTGATTCTCTTAAAAATAAAACTGCTCAAAAGAGCAGTTACAAGCGGTAAGATGACTCTCTTTTTTTGCAAAAAATTAGGATAAACTCACCGCTTACGATATAAATATAATTTTGATTACGATTTGGGTAATAGTCGTTCTAATCGCCATAAATCAGAAAAATCAGCACGTACTTTAATTAAATGTACTTGGTTTCCATCCACTAAAATTTCCACTGCTTGTGGGCGAGAATTATAGGTGGAGGACATTGTCGACCCATAAGCACCCGCAGAACGTACTGCGATTAAATCGCCTTGGGCAATAGCTAATTGGCGTTGCTTACCTAAAAAATCAGAGGTTTCGCAAATAGGGCCAACTACATCATAGATATTTTCTTCCCTTACAAGCGCTCGGTTTACTTCGATAATTTGCATATAAGCTTCGTATAAAGCAGGACGAATCATATCGTTCATCCCTGTATCGACTATGGCAAAATTACGATCTTCATTTTGTTTTAAGTATTCAACTTTAGTGACCAAAATGCCAGCATTAGCGGTAATGGCTCGACCTGGTTCTAAAATAATTTCGAGTTGTGGATAATCCTTAAATTTATTTAGTAATGCTGAAACATACTCGCTTGGATGAGGTGGTTGCTCTGTATGATAAGGCACACCTAATCCGCCACCTAAATCTAGGTGATGCAAAGTAATTCCATCTTGTTGCAGCTGCTCCATTAAGACTAATAGGCGATCTGTCGCATCCAAAAATGGTTGTAATTCGGTTAGCTGAGAACCTATGTGGCAATCCATTCCAACAATTTGAATGTGTGGTAACAGTTTTGCAAGCTGATAAACTTCTCTCGCTTGATTCACACTAATTCCGAATTTATTTTCTTTTAATCCCGTTGAGATATAAGGGTGAGTTTTAGCATCTACATCAGGGTTCACTCGCAATGAAATCGGGGCAGTTTTGCCAAGTTTTTCTGCAACTTGATTAATCTGTTCTAATTCAGGAATTGATTCCACATTAAAGCAACGAATGCCCACCTCTAAAGCCCGTTCAATTTCTGTATAAGATTTTGCAACACCAGAAAATACGATTTTACTTGGTTGGCCACCTGCTACTAACACTCGCTCAAGTTCGCCTTGTGAAACAATATCAAAGCCAGAACCTAATTGAGCCATTAGATTTAAAATAGCGATATTCGAATTCGATTTGACCGCAAAGCAAATTAAATGAGGATGATCTCCAAAAGCCTTATCAAAGGCATGCCAATGACGTTCTAATGTTGCTTTAGAATAGATATAAGCAGGGGTTCCAAATTCAGATACGATATCCTCTACAGGCACACCCTCGACTAATAATTGCTGATTTGTATAATTAAAATAATCCATAATTAATCCGAGAGAAAATGCAAAAGATTAAAAAAATCTAACCGCTTATTGCGATTCATTTTGAGTTTCTGATGGTTGTTCTGGGAAATAAAGCGGACCTTTTACACCACAAGCAGTGAGCATAAAACTAGTTAAAATAGCCACTAAGAAAAATTTTTTCATATTATCTCCAGTTTACTTTTTTAGTGATTGTACAGAAGAAGATTAGAGTGAGCAAAAGAAAAGTTATATAAAAGCATACTAGATAGAATGAGAATTCTTATTCATCTTCTTTTTGTTTAAATTGTTGCATCAAATAACGAATCTGAGCATTATTTTTCTTGAATGATCGGCAATAAGGGCAAAATAAAGTATGAATAGTGATTGCATATCGCTGTCTCAATACCAATTTTTGTTCATTACTTAATGAAACTAATTGAGTAATTTCTTTACATTTTTTCATTATTTTCCCTCAAACCAATTTTTTGATAAGCACGATTGTAATTGTAATCTTGCTCGATAAAGAATTACATGTAGATTAGATGTAGAAATGTCACATTCTTGACAAATTTCTTTACTATCCATCTCTAAGTATTCTCTCATCATAAAAATTCGTCCTTGATGAGTCGGTAATACCATTAGACAAGTTTCAAACACAGTCCAAAATTGTTTTTTATAGACACTACTTTGAATATTTTTCCATTCGTTTGGTTCATGATAACTTAGATTCCAATGATCTTTTTCATCAAAAAAAGCATTTGTATCATCATCTTGATCTATATCTGATACGGTTATTGTACGACTTTTATAACGGATCAAATCAATAATTTTATTTTTCAAAATAGTAAAAATCCATGTCTTAAACGCTGCACCTCCTTTAAAACTATTGATATTTTTATAAGCACTTAAAAATGCCTCTTGTACAACATCTTCAGCAAGATCAACATCTTTAAGTTGTAAAATAGCAAACTTAAGCATTTGGCTTCGAATATCTTCCAATTTTTCTGCCGAAATATTACTCAAACTATTTGTGTTTTCTGTTTGCATATATAACTTGTCTTTTTTTAAAAAAAATCTGTAAGATTTTTTATATTTGGCCGTCTAATGTAATGATAATACCCTAAAAAAAGGATAAGAACGATGAGAAAATTAACTGAAAATGATGTAACACCTGAAAATATTTTTTACCAAAGACGTAAAATTATTACAGCTCTAGGATTAGGTGCCGTATCGCTTGCTTTCCCCAAAACAACCTTTGCCACAGAAGAAAAAGTATTAGCAAATCTTAATTTTAAAAAAGATAAATCAAGTGATCTTATCCTAACTCCAGAAAATAAAGTTACTGGCTATAATAATTTCTATGAATTTGGGGTAGAAAAAGGATCGCCTGCACAATACGCAAAAGATTTTAAGGTCGATCCTTGGCAATTAGAAATAGGAGGAGAAGTTGAAAATCCATTTACTTTAGATTATGACCAACTTTTTACCCAATTCCCCCTTGAAGAAAGAATATATCGTTTCCGTTGTGTTGAAGCTTGGGCGATGGTTATTCCATGGATTGGTTTCGAACTCAATAAATTAATCGCTAAAGCAAAGCCTACTAGCCGTGCAAAATATGTGGTATTTCATACCTTACACGATCCGGAACAAATGCCGGGACAGAAAAATCATTTCTTTGGTGGAGGAATTGAATACCCTTACGTTGAAGGGCTTACTATCGCAGAGGCAATGAATCCATTAACGCTTATGTCCGTAGGGCTTTATGGTAAAGCATTACCGCCACAAAATGGCGCCCCAATTCGACTTGTTGTACCGTGGAAATATGGATTTAAAAGTATTAAATCTATTGTAAAAATTACTTTATCAGAAACTCGACCTCGTACTACTTGGGAAAAACTCGCTCCTCAAGAATATGGTTTTTATGCCAATGTGAATCCTAATGTCGATCATCCTCGTTGGTCACAAGCATCAGAACGAGTTATTGGTGCAGGTGGATTATTAAGTGTAAAACGTCAGCCGACTTTAATGTTTAATGGCTATGAACAAGAAGTTGCTCACCTTTATAAAGATTTAGATTTGAAGGTAAATTATTAATGCTGACGAAACTAAGAATATTCATCCATTTGGGTTGTATATTGCCTTTAATATGGCTCATTAGCGTATTATGGATAGGAGATGAAACTACCTTTGGCGCAGATCCCATAAAAGAAATAGAACATTTTTTAGGTTATACCGCCATTATTATTTTTTGTATTATGTTCCTCTTGGGGATCATACTACAAATTCTTAAAAAGAATCAGTATCAAATTTTACGAAGACCTTTAGGTCTATGGGCTTTTGCTTGGGCAGTATTGCATGTCGCCAGTTATTTATTTTTAGAACTAGGATTGGATATATCACTATTTTTTAGTGAAGTAATTAGTCGTCCTTATTTAATATTGGGTACAATCGCGTTTGCTATTCTATTTATTATGTCAGTAACTTCTTTACCTTATATTAAAAAATTACTAGCTCAATATTGGTTTAAAGTTCATCAACTTGCATATATAGCTATTGGTGCTGCAGGTATTCATTACTATTTATCTGTTAAGGGAGTAACTTTAGCCCCAATCTTAATTGGTATAACAATTGCATTTATTGTTTTATGGAAATATTTTGGTAATAAAATAATTTACTATAATAAAAAATAATTATTTTTAGCTATAAATTAAGAAAGGCTTGGAAAATTCCAAGCCTTTAACATATTACCTAAATGCAAATTAATTGCCGAGACGCTCTTTAATACGTGCAGATTTACCTGAACGCTCACGTAAGTAGTAAAGTTTAGCTTTACGTACCGCACCTTTACGTTTAACAGCAATACTGTCAATAACAGGTGAGTGAGTTTGGAATACACGCTCAACGCCTACGCCGTTTGAAACTTTACGTAAGGTAAATGCTGAGTGCAAGCCACGGTTACGAATTGCAATAACCACGCCTTCGAACGCTTGCAAACGTCTTTTACTACCTTCTACTACCCATACCTTAACTTCTAATGTGTCACCTGGACGGAAACTTGGTATGTTCTGTTTTAACTGTTCTTGTTCAAGTTGTTTGATGATATTACTCATTTTAAAAACCTTCTATATCCTAGAATTAACTGATTTGTGTCGTTTTTTAACTTTTTCTAACAACACCCGTTGTTCGTCAGTCAGAGCTAGGCTATCCAATAGCTCAGGGCGTCTTAACCATGTTCTCTCAAGCGATTGTTCTAATCGCCATTGACGAATATTCTCATGATGTCCAGACATCAGTACCGATGGTACAGGTATTCCATCTAACACTTCTGGGCGAGTATAGTGAGGACAATCTAATAACCCTTCCGCAAAAGAATCCTCTAATGCAGAAGCTTGCTTACCTAATACTCCAGGAATAAATCTTGCAACTGCATCAATTAATGTCATTGCAGGCAATTCCCCACCCGTTAAAACATAATCCCCAATTGACCACTCCTCATCAACTTCAGATTGAATTAATCTTTCATCAATGCCTTCGTAACGTCCACATACCAAAATCAGTTTCTGATTTGTAGCAAGTTCTTGTACGCCACCTTGATCCAATTTACGACCTTGTGGAGAAAGATAAATAACCTTTGCTTCCACACCATCTTCTTTACAAGCGGTCAGTTTAGCTTCATGAATTGCATCACGAAGAGGCTGAACCATCATTAACATGCCTGGGCCACCACCATAAGGGCGATCATCAACTGTCTTATGCTTATCATGAGTGAAATCTCTTGGATTCCAACATGACACTTGTAATAGATTATGCTTTACTGCTCTACCTGTAACCCCGAATTCGGTAATTGCTTTAAACATCTCGGGGAAGAGTGAAATGATACCAATCCACATACTCTATTTTCTCTGAAATGCTACATCTAAAGCTAACCGCATACCTGAGGTTAGAAACCAGCGTCCCAATCCACTTCAATAATTTTAGTGGTGAGATCTACTCTTTTAACTACTTGTTCGTATAAGAACGGAATTAATCGTTCCTGTTTACCAAAAGCATCTTTACTACTTGCTTGCACAACCAATACATCATTTGATCCTGTTTCCATCAATTCAGTTACTTTTCCCATATTATAGCCATCTAAAGTAACTACTTCGCACCCAATTAAATCGTGCCAATAATAATCACCTTCTTCTAGCTCAGGAAAACAGCTTAAATCAACGCCAATTTCCATATTGGTTAATAGCTGAGCTGACTCACGGTCATCCGTTCCTACTAACTTAACAATCAAATCATTATTGTGATAACGCCAAGTTTCTAGTTTAATTTCTCGCCATTGCCCTTTTACATTCAAAAACCATGGCTGATAATCAAAAATACTTTCAGAATATTCTGTTGATGAATAAAGACGCAACCAGCCTCGGATTCCATAGGTCGATCCTAATTTTCCAACGACTTCAAATTGCTTACTCATAATTATTCACCCACAATAAAATAAAGATTAAGCTGCTTGACGCGCTTCTTTAACTAAGGTAGCAACACGTACTGAAAGTGAAGCACCTTTAGCAACCCACTCATCAACTTTAGAAACATCTAAACGTAAACGTTCTGCTTTACCTGTTGCAATTGGGTTGAAAAAACCGATACGCTCAATGAAGCGACCATCACGTGGTGAACGACTATCTGCTACCACGATTTGATAAAATGGGCGTTTTTTAGCTCCGCCACGAGTTAAACGAATGGTTACCATAACCTTCCTCTAATTTTGATAGTAAAAATAAAACTCTCGTTCGAGGTGAGAGTACGAAACTTGAACTCATAAAAAATAGAGAACAAGCGGTCGGATTATACTTATTTTAAATAAAAAAACAAGGAACATAAGTTCCTTGTCAATATATAAAAACTATTTTCTAACAAAAATTATAAAGCTGCTACAATACTATCTAATTCTTGTTTTGCTGCTTCAATTGATTTTGGAGCTTGATCTGCCATAGCTAAACCTGGAGCGTAAACAAATTGAACATCAGTGATACCAATAAAGCCTAAGAAAGTTTGTACAAATGGTTTAACTAAATCTGTTGGACCATCTTTATGCATACCACCACTTGTTAAAATAACAACTGCTTTTTTGCCTTTTACCAACCCTTCTGGGCCTTCAGCTGTATATTGGAACGTAACACCAGCACGAGCAATAAAATCAAAATAGCTCTTTAATTGTGCAGGAACATTGAAGTTATACATAGGAGCATTGATAACTACAACATCAGTGCCTTTTAATTCAGCAACTAAACTATCTGATAATGCTAATAATGATTTTTGTTCTTCTGATTGTGCTTCACCACGAGTTGCAGCAGCTGCATCACCAGTAAAATATGGTAATGGTTGAGCAACTAGATCACGAGTTGTCACATCGCCATTTAATTTAGATACAAAATAATCACTTAATTGATTAGATTGTGAATAACCTGCAAGGATGCTTGATTTTAATACTAATACTTTTTTCATACGAAACCTCTTATTAATTAACAATAAATTACAATTGCAGTGTATTATTTATCAAAAAAGAAATAAATAGAAATATTGTAAAAATAGTTTTTACTATTAATAAATAATAAAGCCCGAAATTATTTCCGGGCTTTATTACTTATTTACACTACACTATTACTCTTTAGTTGCTTCAGCATCTGCTGAGCGCTCAACTAGCTCAATATAAGCCATTGGAGCATTATCTCCTGAACGGAAACCACATTTCAAAATACGGGTATATCCCCCAGTACGTTGAGAAAAACGTGGGCCTAATTCATTAAATAATTTAGCAACTGTATCTACGTTGCGTGTACGAGCAAAAGCTAAACGACGATTAGCTACGCTATCAACTTTTGCTAAAGTAATTAACGGCTCAACTACACGACGTAACTCTTTCGCTTTAGGCAAAGTCGTTTTGATAATCTCATGATTAACCAAAGAACTTGCCATATTACGAAACATCGCTTGGCGATGACTACTGTTACGGTTTAATTGACGTCCACTCTTACGATGGCGCATAACCTTATTCCTTCTTAGAAAATCTAATACCTAAAATTATTCTTCAGCAATACTTGCTGGAGGCCAATTTTCAAGGCGCATACCCAGTGATAAGCCACGAGAAGCTAAAACATCTTTAATTTCAGTAAGTGACTTCTTACCTAAATTAGGTGTTTTTAATAATTCAACTTCTGTACGCTGTACTAAATCACCGATATAGTGAATTGTCTCTGCTTTCAAACAGTTAGCAGAACGAACTGTCAGCTCTAAATCATCGACTGGACGGAGAAGAATAGGATCAAACTCCGGTTTTTCTTCTTTTACTTCAGGCTGACGAACATCACGCAAATCAACGAATGCGGCAAGTTGTTCCGCTAAAATCGTTGCAGCACGACGGATGGCATCCTCTGGATCTAATGTTCCGTTGGTTTCCATATCAATAATAAGCTTATCTAAGTCTGTACGTTGTTCGACACGAGCAGCTTCTACATTGTAAGCAATGCGATCCACTGGACTAAAACGTGCATCAACTAATAAGCGACCAATTGGACGATCATCGTCTTGTAAATGTACACGAGCAGAAGCTGGTACATATCCACGACCACGTTGCACTCGAATTCTCATACTAATCGTTGCATTTTTATCTGTCAAATGACAAATAACATGATCAGGATTCACAATTTCAACATCACCATCGTGCGTAATGTCTGCTGCAGTCACAGGGCCAATTCCAGATTTAGTTAGAGTCAAAATAATATCATCTTTATTTTGCACCTTTACCGCTAGACCTTTAAGGTTTAACAATACCTCAAGAATATCTTCTTGTACGCCTTCTTTACTGCTGTATTCATGTAATACACCATCAATTTCTACTTCTGTAACTGCATAACCAGGCATAGACGAAAGTAAAATGCGACGAAGTGCGTTACCTAATGTGTGGCCAAAACCACGCTCTAACGGTTCTAAGGTCACTTTTGCGTGAGTAGAACTAATTTGTTCAATGTTCACTAAGTGTGGCTTTAAAAATTCTGTCACAGAACCCTGCATTTTATCCTCTCTTTGCTTTTAAGCACTACTTATTATTTAGAATAGAGCTCAACGATCAGATGTTCATTAATATCTGCTGATAGATCAGAACGTTCAGGCGTACGTTTAAATACACCTTCCATCTTTGTAGCATCAACTTCTAACCAAGTTGGTTTTTCACGCTGAGTCGCTAATTCTAATGATGCTTTGATACGTGCTTGTTTTTTTGATTTCTCACGAACAGCAACTACATCATCAACAGAAACTTGGTAAGAAGGAATATTTACTACTCGACCATTTACCACGATAGATTTGTGACTAACTAACTGACGAGCTTCTGCTCTAGTTGCTGCAAATCCCATACGATAAACAACATTGTCTAAACGTCCTTCTAACAAGACTAATAAGTTCTCACCGGTATTGCCTTTTAAACGGTTAGCTTCTTTATAGTAATTACGGAATTGACGTTCCAAAATACCATACATACGGCGAACTTTTTGTTTTTCACGAAGCTGACTACCATAATCAGACAAACGTGGTTTACGAGCACCATGTTGACCAGGTGCTGTATCAATTTTACATTTTGACTCGATCGCTCGAACGCCTGATTTAAGGAATAAATCAGTACCCTCACGACGGCTTAGCTTGAGCTTTGGACCCAAATATCTTGCCATTTTCTTTCTCCAATTATTCTAACGTCAATTATACGCGACGTTTTTTCGGTGGACGACAACCGTTATGAGGAATCGGAGTCACATCAGTAATATTCGTGATACGAAAACCCGCCGCACTTAAAGCACGGATTGTTGATTCACGACCTGGACCCGGTCCCTTAACCATAACCTCTAAATTCTTTAAACCAAACTCTTTAACAACTTCAGCACAACGCTCTGCTGCAACTTGAGCTGCAAATGGGGTTGATTTACGAGAACCACGGAAACCTGAACCGCCAGCTGTAGCCCAAGCTAAAGCATTTCCTTGACGGTCAGTAATGGTTACGATTGTATTATTGAAAGATGCATGGATATGCGCAATGCCATCTACGATCTGTTTTTTTACACGCTTACGCGCACGAACTGGTGTTTTAGCCATTATTTATCTACTCCGATTATTTCTTGATCGGTTTGCGTGGACCCTTACGAGTACGCGCATTAGTCTTAGTACGTTGACCACGTACTGGTAAACTACGACGATGACGCAAACCACGGTAACAACCTAGGTCTAATAGACGCTTGATACTCAAAGTTACTTCACGACGTAAATCACCTTCGACAGTAAATTTACCAACTTCTTCACGCAGTTTTTCAATCTGCTCTTCAGACAATTCTCTGATCTTTACATCTTCAGCAATACCCGCAGAAGCACAAATTGCTTGAGCACGAGTTTTACCGATACCATAAATAGCAGTTAATGCGATTACAGTGTGTTTTTGATCAGGAATGTTAATGCCTGCAATACGGGCCACTATGCACTCCTATTTTACTTAATGTTTATTGATATACTGATCTTGAAAAGCCCGTTTCAGGATACTCAAACAGTATATCAGGACGAAATGAGCTGAGCAGTATAACTACTCAGCTGGTTCTTTGCAAGAAAGAATATCAATTAACCTTGACGTTGTTTATGTTTAGCATCGCTACAAATTACACGAACGACACCTTGACGCTTCACAACTTTACAGTTACGACATAATTTCTTAACTGAAGCACGAACTTTCATTGCTTATCCTTTTTATGAAATGGCTATTGCCCTAAGCCTTTTAGATTGGCTTTCTTCAACACAGAATCATATTGTAAAGACATTAAATGACTCTGAACTTGTGCGATGAAATCCATAATAACTACCACTACAATCAATAGTGAAGTTCCACCTAATTGAAACGGAACCTTCCATAGAGATGTAATGATATACGGAACCAAACAAACAAAAGTAATATACAACGCACCAATTAATGTTAAACGTGTCATCACTTTATCGATATAACGAGATGTCTGTTCACCTGGTCTATAACCTGGTACAAACGCACCTGATTTCTTTAAATTATCCGCTGTATCACGTGGATTATATTGCATTCCTGTATAGAAAAATGCAAAGAAAATAACAGCTACAGCAAACAGCACAATATACAATGGCTGACCTGGTTGCAATAATTGTGATAAATCAAATAACCATTCAAAACCTTCACTTTGCCCAAACCATTGAGTAATACTCGCTGGAAATAATATTACACTCGATGCAAAAATCGCGGGAATAACCCCAGCCATATTCACTTTCAGAGGTAAATGTGAAGATCTTGCAGGAGCCATCATTCTGCCTTGCTGACGACTAGCATAATTCACAACAATTCTTCTTTGCCCACGCTCAACAAACACAACAAAATATGTCACCGCAAAGGCTATTACTGCAATTAATAACAAGACAAGTAAAGAAATTTCTCCTTGACGAGCTTGTTCAATAGTTTGCCCAATAACAGATGGTAAGCCTGCGACAATCCCTGCAAAGATTATGAGGGATATACCATTTCCAATTCCTCTCTCAGTAATCTGCTCTCCAAGCCACATAAGGAACATGGTTCCAGTAACAAGACTAATTACAGAAGTCACATAGAATAGAAAACTAGGATCAGGTACCAACCCTTGAATCATATTTGGTAAGGCCAAAGAAATACCTATTGACTGAATAAAAGCCAACAGTAAAGTGGCATATCGAGTATATTTGCTAATTTTACGTCTTCCAGCTTCACCTTCTTTCTTCAATTCAATCAATGCTGGATGAATTGCTGTCAATAATTGCAAAATAATGGAAGCCGATATATAAGGCATTATACCTAACGCAAATATAGAAGCCCTACTCAAAGCACCACCGGAAAACATATTAAACATGTCAATGATGGTACCTTGTTGTTGATTTACTAGCTCGGATAATACAGAAGCATCAATACCAGGAACAGGAATGAAAGAACCGATACGAAACACTACTAAAGCACCTAGAACAAACAACAATCTAGATTTTAATTCGCCAGTTCCTTTTTTAGTATTACCTTGAAATCCTGGTTGTTTAGCCATTTATTATTCCTCGATAGAACCACCAGCAGCTTCAATTGCTACTTTTGCACCTTTGGTTACTCGTAACCCTTTTACTACTAAAGCTTTCTCAATTTTGCCAGATAAAATAACTTTTGCTGCCAAAATATCTTTAGTAATAATGTTAGCTGCTTTAAGTGTTTCTAAAGTTACAACGTTACCCTCTACTCTCTCTAACTCATTCAAACGAACTTCTGCTGAATGTAATGATTTAAGAGAAGTAAAGCCAAATTTTGGTAAACGACGATATAAAGGCATTTGACCACCCTCGAAACCGCGACGAACTCCGCCACCAGTACGAGATTTTTGACCTTTATGACCACGCCCACCAGTTTTACCTAAACCAGAACCAATACCACGGCCAAGACGCTTTTCACTATGCTTAGCGCCATCAGCTGGGGATAGAGAATTTAAACGCATTCTATTACTCCTCAACCTTAACCATATATGAAACCTGATTAATCATACCACGCACTGCTGGTGTATCAATCAATTCTACAGTATGGCGAATATGGCGTAGACCTAGTCCTTTTAATGTAGCTTTATGTTTCGGTAAACGAGCGATAGAACTACGAACTTGTGTTACTTTAATTGTTTTTGCCATATTCAATTACCCCAAAATATCATCAACGGTTTTACCGCGCTTAGCAGCAACCATTTCTGGTGATTTCATATTTGCAAGAGCATCTATAGTTGCACGAACAACATTTATTGGATTAGTTGAGCCATACGCTTTTGATAAAACGTTACGCACTCCTGCAACTTCCAATACTGAACGCATAGCACCACCAGCGATGATACCTGTACCTTCACTAGCTGGTTGCATAAATACTCTAGAACCAGTATGAGAACCTTTAACTGGGTGTTGTAATGTACCTTCATTTAAAGCTACATTAATCATATTGCGACGAGCTTTCTCCATCGCTTTCTGGATTGCTGCTGGAACCTCACGAGCTTTACCATATCCAAAACCAACACGACCATTACCATCGCCTACCACTGTTAAAGCGGTAAAGCTCATAATACGACCACCTTTTACGGTTTTAGAAACACGGTTAACCGCGATTAGCTTTTCCTGCAGTTCACCAGCTTGTTTTTCGATGTTTGACATCTCAAATTCCTCTATTAGAACTGAAGACCAGCTTCACGAGCAGCATCTGCCAATGATTGAACTCGACCATGGTATTTAAAACCAGAACGATCAAATGCAACCGTTTCAATACCTTTAGCTAAAGCACGCTCAGCAACTAATTTACCAACTGCTGCTGCTGCATCTTTATTACCAGTATATTTAACTTGCTCTTTAATTACTTTTTCAACAGTTGAAGCTGCTACTAGTACTTCTGAGCTATTAGGTGCAATAACCTGCGCATAAATATGACGAGGTGTGCGATGCACAACCAAACGGGTTGCACCTTGCTCTCTCATTAAATGACGTGCACGGCTTGCACGACGGATACGAGCTACTTTCTTATCCATAGTGTTACCTTACTTTACTTTTTCTTCGCTTCTTTTGTACGTACAACTTCATCTGAATAACGTACACCTTTACCTTTATAAGGCTCTGGACGGCGATATGCACGAATATCTGCTGCAACCTGACCAATTAACTGCTTGTCTGCACTCTTAAGAACAACTTCTGTCTGAGATGGACATTCAGCAGTTACACCAGCTGGCAACGTATGTTCTATAGGGTGAGAGAAACCTAAATTTAAGGCAACAACATTACCCTTAATTTGCGCTCTATAACCAACCCCGACCAATTGCAATTTTTTAGTAAAACCTTCAGTAACACCAATAACCATTGCATTTACAAGTGCGCGAGCAGTCCCTGCTTGTGCATCTGAATTTGCTACACCAATTCTTGGTGAAAAAGTTAATGCATTATCTTCATATTTCACTTCAACTGCACGGTGAATTTCACGTAATAATTCACCATTTTTTCCTTTAACTGTTAATAGCTGACCGTTGAGTTTAACTTCAACACCGGCAGGAACATTAACAGGTGCTTTTGCAACACGAGACATTTTTCCTACCCCTTAATTACGCTACATAACATATAATTTCACCACCAAGACCAGCTTGACGAGCTGCTCGGTCGGTCATTACACCTTTTGATGTAGAAACAACAGCAATACCTAAACCACCCATAACTTTTGGCAATTCGTCTTTACGTTTATAAATACGAAGACCAGGGCGACTCACTCTCTGAATACTTTCTACAACAGGTTTATTTTGGAAATACTTTAATGTAATTTCCAACTCAGGTTTTGAACCTTCAACAATTTTGAAGCCTTCAACATAACCTTCTTCAGCTAAAACGTTTGCAATAGCAACTTTTAACTTAGAAGAAGGCATACTGATTGCAACTTTATTCGCTGCTTGACCATTACGAATACGGGTCAGCATATCTGCGATTGGATCTTGCATGCTCATGTATTTACTCCCATGATTCCAAATTAAAAGAGGTATTACCAACTTGCCTTTTTAAGCCCAGGGATTTCTCCACGCATTGCTGCTTCACGGACTTTAATACGGCTTAGGCCAAACTTACGAAGTACACCATGTGGACGACCAGTTTGGGCACAACGGTTACGCTGACGGCTAGGACTTGAATCGCGAGGTAAAGACTGTAATTTTAATACAGCATCCCAACGCTCTTCATCCGAAGAATTAGTACTAGAAATAATTTTCTTTAATTCTTCACGCTTTTCGTAAAACTTATCAGCTAACTTTGCACGTTTTACATCACGTGCAATCATTGATTGTTTTGCCATGATAACCTACCTTATTTACGGAATGGGAAATTGAAAGCCGCTAATAAAGCTAAACCTTCTTCATCATTTTTCGCTGTTGTAGTAATAGTAATATCTAAACCACGTACACGATCTACCTTATCGTAGTCGATTTCAGGGAAAATGATTTGTTCACGAACACCCATACTGTAATTGCCTCGGCCATCAAAAGATTTTGTGTTCAAGCCACGAAAATCTCGAGTACGAGGAACAGCGATAGTAATCAATCTTTCAAAGAACTCCCACATGCGTTCACCACGCAGAGTTACTTTACATCCGATAGGATATCCTTGACGGATTTTAAAGCCAGCAACAGATTTGCGAGCTTTTGTAATTAAAGGTTTTTGACCGCTAATTGCTGCTAGATCTGCTACTGCATTATCTAGTAGTTTTTTATCGGTCAATGCTTCACCCACACCCATATTAAGGGTTATCTTTTCGATTCGTGGGACTTGCATGACAGACGAGTAGTTGAATTTATTTTTCAATTCATTAACTACTTGCTCTCTGTAGTAATCATGCAGTTTCGCCATCGCATTACTCCAGTTAATTAAATTGTTTTATCGTTAGATTTAAAGAAACGAACTTTTTTTCCATCTTCAAATCTAAAACCCACTCGGTCAGCTTTATTTGTTTCAGGGTTAAAAATAGCAACATTTGATACTTCAATTGCAGCTTCTTGTTTAACTAAACCACCTGGTTTTCCTAATGCAGGAACCGGTTTTTCATGTTTAGTAACAATATTGATGCCTTCAACAAATACCTTACCATTTGGTAACACTTTAGTTACCTTACCACGCTTACCTTTATCTTTACCGGTAAGAACAATAACTTCATCGTTTTGACGAATTTTCGCAGCCATTACATTCTCCTTACAGTACTTCTGGAGCTAAAGAAATGATCTTCATAAACTTCTCAGAACGAAGTTCACGAGTCACAGGTCCAAAAATACGAGTACCGATTGGTTGCTCTGTATTATTATTCAAAATAACACAAGCGTTGCCATCGAAACGAATAACCGCGCCATCTGGGCGACGAACACCCTTCTTGGTGCGCACAACAACTGCTTTTAACACATCACCTTTTTTAACTTTACCACGAGGAATTGCTTCTTTCACAGTAACTTTGATGATATCGCCAATTGCAGCGTAACGACGGTGCGATCCACCTAGAACCTTGATACACATTACGCTACGAGCCCCTGAATTATCAGCAACATCCAGCATAGTCTGTTCTTGGATCATATTAGTGCTCCGTTAAATAAAAAAACACCCTTTCGGGACGAATCTATCCTAAAATGGACAGGTGTCATATTATACACACCGTTCAACTAAAGGACAACAAAAAAAGTAAACGGTATAAAACCGTTTACTTTTCATACCAGTTACTGATTAAGCAACTACTGCTTTCTCAACAACACGAACTAAAGTCCATGATTTAGTTTTAGAGAGTGGGCGACACTCTTTAATTTCAACTACATCACCTAATTTAGCATCGTTATTTTCATCATGTACATGTAATTTTGTTGTACGACGAATAAACTTACCATAAATTGGATGTTTAACCGTACGTTCAATAGCAATAACAAATGATTTATCCATTTTATCGCTAATTACTTTACCTTGTACTTTACGAATTTTATCAGTCATTACTCACCCGCTTTTTCTGTTAACACAGTTTTGATTTGTGCAATACTGCGACGCACTTGTTTTAACTGATGGGTTTGTTGAAGCTGACCGGTGGCTGCTTGCATACGCAACTTGAATTGCTCACCTAACAAGTTAACCAATTCAGCATTCAGCTCTTCAACACTTTTTGTACGTAGTTCTTGAGCTTTCATTACATCACCGTCTTAGTTACAAATGTGGTTTTAAACGGAAGTTTAGCTGCAGCTAATGCGAAAGCATTACGTGCAACCTCTTCAGAAACACCATCCATTTCATATAGAACTTTACCCGGTTGGATTAAGGCTACCCAGTATTCTACATTACCTTTACCTTTACCCATACGGACTTCCAATGGTTTTTCAGTAATTGGTTTATCTGGGAATACACGAATCCAGATTTTACCTTGACGTTTTACCGCACGGCTCATCGCACGACGAGCTGCTTCAATTTGGCGAGCAGTTAAACGACCACGACCAATTGCTTTTAAACCGAATGAACCGAAGCTCACTTCTGTACCACCCGCGAGACCACGGTTGCGTCCTTTGTGAACTTTACGGAATTTTGTACGTTTTGGTTGTAACATTCAGTGATCTCCTTATTTACGACCTTTGCGAGCAGGCTTTTTAGGCTGTGTCGCTGGTTCTTTCTCAGATTCAATCACTGCAGCCATTCCACCAAGAATCTCACCTTTGAAGATCCATACTTTAATACCGATTACTCCGTATGTAGTATTAGCTTCAGCAGTATTATAATCGATGTCAGCACGAAGTGTATGCAAAGGTACTCGACCTTCACGATACCATTCTGAACGTGCAATTTCTGCACCACCTAAACGACCGCTAACTTCAACTTTGATACCTTTAGCACCTAAACGCATTGCATTTTGTACCGCACGTTTCATTGCACGACGGAACATAACACGTCTTTCAAGTTGAGAAGCAATGCTATCTGCAACTAATTTTGCATCTAGCTCTGGTTTTTTCACTTCTGCGATGTTGATTTGTGCTGGAACACCTGCAATTTTAGAAACTGCATTTCTTAATTTTTCAACATCTTCGCCTTTTTTACCGATAACGATACCAGGACGAGCAGTATGAATTGTTACACGAATACTTTTTGCTGGACGTTCAATAGTGATACGTGACACAGAAGCGTTCGCTAACTCTTTATTTAAAAATTTACGTACTTTGAAATCACCATCTAGATTAGATGCAAAATCTTGTGTATTCGCGAACCAAGTAGAGCTCCAAGGCTTAACAATACCAAGGCGAATACCATGTGGATTTACTTTTTGACCCATTTGTTATTCTCCTACTGATTAACGATCTGACACAACCACAGTAATGTGGCTTGTACGTTTTAAAATACGATCGGCACGACCTTTAGCACGTGGCATTACACGCTTCATGCTTGGACCCTCATCAACGAAGATCTTTGCAACTTTAAGGTCATCGACATCTGCACCATCATTGTGCTCTGCATTTGCAATAGCTGATTCTAACACTTTCTTAACTAAAGATGCTGCTTTTTTGTTTGTGAAAGTTAAAATTTCTAGTGCTTGTGCAACTTTTTTACCGCGAATTAAATCAGCAACTAAGCGAGCTTTTTGGGCAGAAGTGCGAGCGTAACGATGTTTTGCAATAGTTTCCATCTTTTACCTCTATCTCTTAGCTTTCTTATCTGCGGCATGACCGCGGTATGTACGAGTCGGTGCAAATTCACCTAATTTATGACCGATCATTTCATCAGAAACATAAACTGGAACATGCTGACGACCATTATGGACTGCGATGGTCAATCCGATCATTGACGGAATGATCATTGAACGACGGGACCAAGTTTTAATTGGCTTTTTATCCCCGCTTTCCACCGCCTTCTCTACCTTCTTCAACAAGTGTAGGTCAAGGAATGGACCCTTCTTGAGAGAACGTGGCATGGCTTACCTCTTAATTAATTAAAAATTTATTTACCACGACGACGTACAATAAATTTATCTGTACGTTTGTTATGGCGAGTTTTCTTACCTTTGGTTTGAACACCCCAAGGAGTAACAGGGTGTTTACCGAAGTTACGACCTTCACCACCACCGTGTGGGTGATCTACTGGGTTCATTGCAGTACCACGAACTGTTGGACGAATACCTCTCCAACGGTTTGCACCTGCTTTACCAAGAACGCGAAGCATATGTTCTGAATTACCTACTTCACCAATGGTAGCAGAACATTCAGCTAATACTTTACGCATTTCACCTGAGCGAAGACGTAAAGTTACATAATTACCTTCACGAGCAATAATTTGTACATATGCACCTGCAGAACGAGCGATTTGACCGCCTTTTCCTGGTTTTAATTCTACATTGTGAATTGTTGAACCTACAGGGATATTACGCATTGGTAATGAGTTACCTACTTTAATTGGAGCTGAAACACCCGCTTGAATTTGATCACCTACAGATAAACCTTTAGGAGCCAAAATATAACGACGTTCACCATCTTTATAAAGTACTAATGCAATATTAGCAGAACGGTTTGGATCATATTCTAAACGTTCAACAACAGCAGGAATATCTAATTTATTACGTTTAAAATCAATTAAACGATAATGCTGTTTATGACCACCACCGATATGACGAGTGGTAATACGACCTAAATTATTACGACCACCAGTTTTAGACTTAGAATCTAATAATGGTGCATAAGGTTTACCCTTATGTAATTCTGCGTTAACAATTTTTACTACATGACGACGACCAGCGGAGGTCGGCTTACATTTAACGATAGCCATAGTTTTCTATTCCTCCGAATTACTCTGTTGCACCTTCAACAAAGTCAAGTGATTGACCTTCTTGAAGAGTAACATATGCTTTTTTCCAGTCACTACGACGACCTGTTTTTGCACCACGACGTTTAGTTTTACCTTTAACAACGACAGTACGTACAGAATCAACCTTTACTTCAAAAAGCTGTTCAACTGCTTTAGCAACTTCCGCTTTATTAGAATCTAAAGCTACTTTAAAAACAATTGTATTCGCTTTTTCAGCATTATTTGTTGCTTTCTCAGAGATATGAGGTGCTTTAAGCACTTTTAGCAAACGTTCTTGTTGAATCATGCTAACATCTCCTCAATTTGTTTTACTGCATCAACAGTCATAACTACTTTATCAAAAGCAATTAAACTTACTGGATCGATAGCTTGAACATCACGAACGTCTACTTTGTATAAGTTACGTGCAGCTAAGAATAGATTTTCATCTAAACTTGCAGTAATGATGAGTGCATCTGTTAATGCCATATCTTTTAATTTTTGTACTAAAACTTTAGTTTTAGGTGCTTCGATTTCAAATTTTTCAACAACAACTAAACGATCTTGGCGAACAAGTTCAGATAGGATGCTCTTGATTGCACCACGGTACATTTTTTTGTTTACTTTTTGGCTATGATCTTGTGGTTTTGCAGCAAATGTAATACCACCAGAACGCCAGATTGGTGATTTAACATCACCTGCACGAGCACGGCCCGTACCTTTTTGACGCCAAGGTTTTTTACCTGAACCAGACACTTCAGCACGAGTTTTTTGAGCACGAGATCCTTGACGAGCACCTGCTGCATAAGCAACAACTACTTGATGGATAAGAGCTTCATTAAACTCACGTCCGAAGGTAGTTTCAGAAACCGCTAATGCACTTTGTGCATCTCTTACGACTAATTCCATCTCTAACTCCTAGACTTATGCTTTAACTGCTGGTTTAACAATAACATCACTATTAGTTGCACCAGGTACAGAACCTTTAACTAATAATAATTTACGTTCAGCATCTACACGAACAACTTCAAGTGATTGAACAGTTACACGCTCAGCACCTAAATGTCCTGCCATTTTTTTACCTTTAAACACACGACCTGGAGTTTGGTTTTGACCAATAGAACCAAGTACACGATGTGATAAAGAGTTACCGTGAGTTGCATCTTGAGTACGGAAATTCCAGCGTTTAACACCACCAGCAAAACCTTTACCTTTTGATGTACCAGTAACATCTACTTTTTTAACATCTGTGAAGATGTCTACGTTGATTTCTTGACCTAAAGTGAATTCTTCACCTTCAGTACGAAATTCCCATAAACCGCGACCAGCTTCAACACCTGCTTTAACGAAATGACCTGCTTCAGGCTTAGTTACACGATTCGCTTTTTTCGAACCTGTTGTAACTTGAACTGCAGTATAGCCATCGTTTTCAAGAGTTTTAACCTGAGTCACACGGTTGGCTTCAATTTCGATTACAGTAACTGGAACTGAAACGCCATCTTCATTGAAGATACGAGTCATTCCAACTTTACGACCGACTAAACCAATCATTGTAATAACCTCTTAATTAACCTAGGCTGATCTGCACGTCAACGCCGGCAGCCAAATCTAAACGCATTAAAGCATCAACAGTTTTTTCTGTTGGCTCAACAATATCTACTAAACGTTTGTGGGTACGAATTTCATATTGATCACGTGCGTCTTTATTAACGTGTGGTGAAATCAATACTGTGAAACGCTCTTTACGTGTTGGTAAAGGAATCGGACCACGAACTTGTGCTCCTGTACGTTTAGCTGTTTCTACGATCTCCGCTGTGGATTGATCAATTAAACGATGATCAAAAGCTTTTAAGCGGATACGGATTCTTTGGTTCTGCATTAGACCAGAGCTCCATTAATATTTAGCTAATAAAAAAACCGAACCACCACTTAAATAACTACTTTAAGGGGGCACAGTCATACCTTGTTATAGCCCTCTAATTGAGGACATTTTATGTATTACAAAATCTGTGTAATACCACCTAATAAATGATTACATTAGGCGACTATCAATTTATAGTGTTCAAATTCTACAAAAAATTACTGAACAAATCAAGTCATATTCAATCTATTCAATACTAAAACACAAAATACTCAATAATTTTTTATCTCCATCCCATGTCACGGTTAAATTTAAACCAAAAAAAGAATGTTTTTTATAATTTTTCGATATATCTCACAAAAAAACTAGCGATCATTGATTGCAAATATAACTTCATAACGTAATCATCATTATCGAGGATATTTTCTCGATTAATTAACTTATAACCTGTGGGGACTCTAATGACTTATATAGAAACACAAACACAAGAAATTCGCAACTTACTTCTACCCATACTTGGCCAAACTACTGCTAAAACTTATTTTTCTTACTATGGAATATTCAAAGATTACATCATGATAGGATTATATAAAGAAGGGTTATTCTATCTAAAAATTTCGGAAAAATTCTTTTCAGATTTGACCAAATATCAAGGTATCATTAGTTTATCAGATCCCAATATTAAACAATCAAATAAATATTATTTTATGCCTCAAATGATCCTGAATAATATAGAAAAGTATAGTAATTGGTTTACTGATAGCTTTGCTGACATAAAACAAGCAAAAGATATATCTTATCTCCAAAAAAGAAATAGAATCAGTTCATTACCAAATATGAATCTAAATTTAGCGAGAATACTAAAAAAGGTAAATATTATAACGAAAGAAGATTTAATTGATAAAGGAGAAATTTGTATTTTTGTTGAACTCATCAAACTTGGTCTAGATGTAGATCATATTATTTTATTCAAACTATATGGAGCAATAAATAATCAATTTATTTATACCATGTCGACCAATATAAAAGAGCTCCTACTTAAAGATGCAAATCAAGCTTTGAATCATGCAGGGCTTCGAAAACGCTTTAATACAAATTTATGATCCAAATCACAAAATTTATAAAAAACATAAGGGAATCTTTTGTATATCATTTCTTTATTATTTTGTGGATGCTAACATTCGCTTGGTCATTATTTATCAAATCTTAGGAGAAAATCATGGAATTTCGTATCGAAAAAGACACGATGGGTGAAGTCAAAGTACCAGCTAATCGCTATTGGGCTGCACAAACAGAGCGATCACGTAATAATTTTAAAATTGGTCCCGAAGGTTCTATGCCTAAAGAAATTATTGAAGCATTTGGTTATCTGAAAAAAGCTGCTGCTTATGCAAACCATGATTTAGGTGTTCTTCCTGTAGAAAAACGTGATCTTATTTCGACTGCTTGTGATGAAATTTTAGCAAATAAACTTGAAGGAGAATTCCCTCTTGTTATTTGGCAAACTGGTTCAGGTACTCAATCTAATATGAATGTGAACGAGGTGGTCGCTAACCGAGCTCATGTTTTAAATGGCGGAAAGTTAGGTGAAAAATCTATTATCCATCCGAATGATGACGTTAATAAATCACAATCTTCTAATGACACTTATCCAACAGCAATGCATATTGCTGCATACAAGAAAGTAGTAGAACATACACTTCCAGCAGTAAAACGTTTACAAAAAACATTATCTGAAAAATCAGAAGCGTTTAAAGATGTCGTAAAAATTGGTCGTACTCATTTAATGGATGCCACTCCACTCACTCTTGGACAAGAATTTTCTGCTTATGTTGCCCAATTATCATTTGGTATTAAAGCATTAGAAAATACTTTGCCTCATTTATCTCAATTGGCGTTAGGTGGTACTGCGGTTGGTACAGGATTAAATACCCCAAAAGGATACGATGTAAAGGTTGCAGAGTATATTGCTAAATTTACAGGTTTACCGTTTGTTACTGCACAAAATAAATTTGAAGCTTTAGCAACTCATGATGCAATTGTAGAAACTCACGGAGCATTAAAGCAATTAGCAGTTTCATTATATAAAATTGCTAGTGATATTCGATTGTTAGCCTCAGGTCCTCGCTCAGGTATTGGTGAAATTTTAATTCCTGAAAATGAGCCAGGCTCATCAATTATGCCAGGTAAAGTGAATCCAACCCAATGTGAAGCAATGACCATGGTATGTGCACAAGTATTAGGTAATGATACAACTATCTCATTTGCAGGAACACAAGGACATTTTCAGTTAAATGTGTATAAACCTGTTATGGCATTCAATTTCCTACAATCAGCTCAATTATTAGGAGATGTTTGTATCTCATTTGACGAACACTGTGCATCTGGCATTGAACCAAATTATCCAAGAATTAAACAACAATTAGAACAATCTTTAATGTTAGTTACTGCATTGAATACTCATATTGGATATGAAAATGCAGCTAAAATAGCTAAAACAGCACACAAAAATGGTACAACATTAAAAGAAGAAGCTATTAACTTAGGATTGTTAACTGCAGAGCAGTTTGATGAATGGGTTAGACCAGAAGATATGGTGGGTAGCTTAAAATAAAACTAATTCATTAAATAAAAATAGGAAGAGTTTTATTTCTTTCAGCAGTAAATAAAACTCTTCTTATTAACTATCCAAAAGAGATCCAATATTAAATATACTACCTATCATTTTTACAATAAATGCCTTAAATTCACCCCTAAAGGTATACAACCGTTAAACTCAAATTCTGCTTTATAAATTAGTATATTAACTCCTTTTCGGATAGCCTGATCTAATAACTCTGAATACACTTTATCTATATGTTCAGCTATCTTAAAACTTGTAATGCCTGAATGTAAAATTGCAAATAAGATAACTGCTTGTTTATTTTGTTTGGGTAATAACGCAAGTTCTCTCAGATGCTTTTGCCCCCTCTCTGTTTTAGTATCTGGAAACATGCCTATGCCATTATCTGTCAATAATGTGGTCGATTTTACCTCTACAAAACAATCATCCATTCCAGCTTGTTTCAATAAAAAGTCAATACGACTACCCTCTTCTCCATATTTCTGCTCAGGTAAAATATGTGTATATTCTGCTAACTCGCTGATCCATCTATTTTCTAATGCCTCTGCCACTAACTGATTCGCTCTTTGAGTATTCACACAAATCAAATCACCTGAAGTCGTTTGAGTTAATTCCCAAGTATTAGGATATTTTCTTTTCGGATTATCGGAAGTAGAAAACCATACAGTATCACCTTCATTTGCACAGCCTGTCATTGCTCCTGTATTTGGGCAATGAATTGTAATCGTTTCTCCAGTAGGTAAAAGTATGTCTGCTAAAAAACGTTTATAACGACGAAGAAGTACTCCTTTAGATAAATTTGGAAGTTGCATAGTTAAAATTCTTAATTAAGGTAATAAAAAACCACCTTACGATAAGTCATAGAGGTGGTATAATAATATTCAAAAACAACTAGTTAGCTGAGCTATTTTTGATTTTTTGATCGGTGTTATATTGAGATAAAGCGTAAACAGCCCAAATTGTTGCGGGAATCCAACCTAATACAGTAATTTGTAAAATCAAACAGATAATACCCGAAATTGGACGTCCAATGGTAAAAAAAGTTAACCATGGTAATAAAAAAGCAATTAATAAACGCATAATACTCCTTTCTAATTAAAATCATTAACTGTATAAAACAGCACTAAATTTTTACTATTTTTTTATCTTTTTGTCAAAAGATAAAATAAAATCGAGTTATGACAGATTACCAAGATATATTACAATCATACTGAATTAACTCATCATAATAATATCAAGGCTAACAGTAGTTATGAAAAAACAGCCTATTTATCCCCTAGCGCAAGCAAAAGTATCTGATATTTTTGCTTTATCAGTTTTAAATTGGTACCGACAACACGGTCGTAAACATCTTCCTTGGCAACAAAATAAAACGTTTTATGGCGTTTGGCTTTCAGAAGTGATGCTACAACAAACTCAAGTAGCAACAGTTATCCCTTATTTTAAACGTTTTATCACACGTTTTCCGACTATTAACGACCTTGCTAATGCCTCTATTGATGAAGTTCTACATTTATGGACTGGGCTTGGCTATTACGCTAGAGCGAGGAATTTACATAAAACAGCACAAATCATTCGTGATAAATATGATGGCAAATTTCCCTCTCAATTTAAAGATGTTTTAACTTTATCAGGTATAGGTAGAAGTACAGCAGGTGCGATTTTATCTTCTGTTCTTGATGCACCTTATCCCATTCTTGACGGAAATGTTAAGCGTGTACTTGCTCGCTATTTTGCCGTTGAAGGATGGCCTGGTGAGAAAAAAATTGAAAATAAATTATGGGAACTGACCGCTTGTGTCACACCTACCACACAGGTAGCTGATTTTAACCAAGCTATGATGGATTTAGGAGCGATGATCTGTGTAAGATCTAAACCTAAATGTACGCTATGTCCTTTAGAAAAAGAGTGCAAAGCTAATGCAGAAAATGCATGGCAAAAATACCCCACAAAAAAACAAAAAAAAGAACTACCAATCCGCCAAAGTTACTTTTTAATTTTACAATTAGGCACAAAAATTCTATTAGAGAAGCGTGAGGATGAAGGTATTTGGGGCGGATTATTTGCATTTCCTCAATTTGAATCCTTTGAGGAACTCAAGCGGTCAGATTTAGTCAAAAATATGCAAATTTCTCAACATCTCATTGCATTTAGACATACATTTAGTCATTTCCATTTAGATATTTACCCTATATTATTTAAAGCTGATATGAACAAACTTCAAGAAAATAGAGGGATTTACAGTACCTCTGTATCATCTAATAGAGAATATTGGTATGATTTGCGACAACCTAGTAAGATTGGCTTAGCTACGCCAGTTAAACGAATTTTAGACGAATTTATGTATAACCAACAATAAAAAAGGAAATAAAATGCCTCGTACAGTTTTTTGCGAATATTTTAAAAAAGAGTTAGATGGTTTAGATTTTCAACTCTACCCTGGTGAATTAGGTAAACGTATTTTTGACACTATCAGTAAACAAGCTTGGTCTGAGTGGATCAAAAAGCAAACAATGTTAGTGAATGAAAAAAAATTAAATATGATGAATCCAGAACATCGTCAAATTTTAGAACAAGAAATGATTAACTTCTTATTTGAAGGTAAAGATGTGCATATAGATGGTTATGTGCCTGTCTCTAAAACAGAATAAAGGGTTTAAAATGAAAAAGGTAACTAAAGTTCTTCCTCTCGCCATACTTGTTTCTTTTCTCGTTGCGTGTAGCAGTACACCACCAAAACCAAGTAAAAAAAGTAGTGTAAGAAGGGGATGGGGGTATCCAGAGTATGGAAAAGATACCAATGGATTAGATATTCTTACTGGACAATTCTCCCATAATATTGACCAAATTTGGGGAGTAAATGAATTGTTGGTTGCTACACGTAAAGATTACGTAAAATACACCGATAAATATTATACTCGTAGCCATATTAGCTTTGAAGATGGACAAATATTAATTGAAACATTAGGTGATCAAAATCACTTAAGAAACTCCATTATACATACATTATTAATGGGTTCTGATCCTTCAGGTATCGATCTTTTTGCATCAGGAGATACACCAATTAGCAGTCAACCATTTTTGGAAGGGCAAGTCGTTGATCAGTTTGGCAGAACAATAACCAATATTTCTGTAGCCAATGATTTTGCAACTTATCTTATTCAAAACAAAATGAAAACTAGACGTTTACAAAATGGTTATACTGTAACTTATGTCAATATACCAATGACTGAAAACCATATTGCTGTCCGAGCAAGACGTTATTTACCAATCGTTAGACGAACAGCCAAAAAGTATGGTATTGATATGAGTTTGATTCTTGGGATTATGGAAGTGGAATCCGCATTTAACCCTTATGCTGTGAGTTATGCTAATGCAATTGGATTAATGCAAATTGTACCAAGAACAGCAGGACGAGATATTTTTGTGCGTAAAGGGCTTAGTGGACAACCAGATAAAGCTTATTTGTATAATCCTGCACAGAATGTCGATGCAGGTACGCATTATCTAGCGATTTTACGAGATGAATACTTAAGAGATATCACTAATCCTATTTCTAAACGCTATGCTATGATTTCAGCATATAACAGTGGTGCCGGCGCTGTATTACGTGTTTTTGATAGTGATAAATGGGCAGCAATGAATAGAATTAGTAATTTAAGTCCAGATGCGGTGTATCGTATTTTAACGACAGCACATCCTTCTGCTCAAGCTAGAAATTATTTGGTAAAAGTAAATAATGCTCAACAAAAATACTCACACGTACGATAACTAGCTGTTTTTAATACAACTTGAATAAAAATCGATCTGTTGAGTATATTTATTTTATTTTTCCTAAAAAAGTATTTGACGAGAGTAATGAAAATCAGCATAATGCACCCCGCAAACGACGAGTCGCCTCGATAGCTCAGTCGGTAGAGCAGGGGATTGAAAATCCCCGTGTCGGTGGTTCGATTCCGCCTCGAGGCACCATTTTGCGAAACTAAATTCCTCCTTAGTTCAGTCGGTAGAACGGTGGACTGTTAATCCATATGTCGCAGGTTCGAGTCCCGCAGGAGGAGCCATATTCTGAAGCCCTGATAATTTATTATCGGGGCTTTATTTTTCTATAACACCACCAATTAGTAACTTTGCATAAATATCTAAAATAATAATTCAATATCGCAAATGAGAGAATTATCATTTTGCGATCTTTATAGAATTTCTGTAATTTTTTGGTGTAATGCTTCGCTTTTATAGTGAAAAATATGATTACTACATAAGATAGTAACTCCTCAAATCATCATTTTTTATATGATATTACTATTATTAAGAAACTATTCTTATTAACTAATTCAACCAATTAACTAATTCAATATAGTCTTTTAAATCACTAAATTGTTTTAGCCATTTTTGCCATTGAATTTTATTGACTTTAACCATAACTAGTCGATCACCAAATTCATTAAAGCTTTCTTGTTCAATACAATTTTGCAAACGGAATTGAGTATAAATATGCCCTGCTGTGGGTGGCAATAATACCCTTTCTATAATCGATTCATTTTTAAGCAACAACCGCATTGCTTCAAAGAGTAAATTTATGCCTTGATTTGCTTGAGCAGAAATATAAACAGCAATAGGTTTATTTTCATCGGAATATTCAATATGAGGTAAAATATCCTCTAATTGATCGACTTTGTTGAAAACCAATAATGTTGGGATTTCTAAAGCCCCTATTTCTGATAGAACCTGATTCACAGCTTCGATATTTTCATTTTTACGTTCATCTGCAACATCAATAACGTGTAGCAACAATGTTGCATTAGTTGTTTCTTGTAAGGTTGATTTAAAGGCTGAAACTAAGTCATGAGGGAGAAAACGAATAAAGCCCACTGTATCGGCTAAAATCGTTGTACCAACGTCCTGTACCTCAATTCTACGCAAAGTAGGGTCTAAGGTAGCAAAGAGCTGATCTGCGGCATACACACCCGCATTTGTTATTGCATTGAATAAGGTAGATTTTCCTGCATTTGTATATCCAACTAAGGATACTGTCGGGATATCAGCTTTCTGGCGTGTTTTACGATTCTGATTACGTTGCTTATTGACCTTTTCTAAACGATTTTGCAACTGTTGAATACGCACTTTAATCAAACGTCTATCCGTTTCTAATTGCGTTTCTCCGGGACCACGCAAGCCAACAGCTCCACCTTTTTGTTGATCTTGATTGCCTAAGCGTCTAACAAGACGAGTCGATAAATGGCGAAGTTGGGCTAATTCAACTTGTAATTTACCTTCGTGTGATCTAGCCCGCTGAGCAAAGATATCCAAAATTAATCCCGTTCTATCCACTACTCGGCAATTACAGATAGCCTCCAAATTACGAGCTTGTGCCGGACTTAATTGGTGATTAACTAAAACAACGGTTGCACCCATTTCTTCGACAGCATCAGCAATCTCTTGTGCCTTTCCTTGCCCTACATAATATTTAATGTGTGGAGCAGTACGTGATGCAGTTAATACAGAAACAACTTCTACACCAGCTGATTCAGCCAATGTTTGAAATTCGATTAAATTATCAATATCTTTAACTTGTGAAAGGTAGAGATGGACAACTACTGCTTTATCTTGAGGAGAAGAAAGATGAAGACCAAACGAGTTAACATTCTCGTTTGGTTTATTAAAATTATGTTCTAATGTATTAATAGTTATTATTCCACTGTTTCACTTACTTCTGCAGATTGAGGTTGTTGATTTGTATTATTGTTATGAGTAATCGCTCGTGCAGGGACAACAGTAGAGATTGCATGTTTATAAACCATTTGACTCACTGTATTTTTAAGTAAAATAACAAATTGATCGAATGATTCAATTTGTCCTTGAAGTTTAATTCCATTTACTAAATAGATAGACACAGGAATACGTTCACGACGTAATGCATTCAAGTACGGATCTTGTAAAGATTGACCTTTTGCCATTTTATTATCCTTCTAATAATTATAGTTTTAAAATTTATCTAGCTGCCAAAGGCATATTGATATTATCATAATTCATCTTGTTTTTGTGCGAATTTTTCAATCATTTTTTGATAAGATTTTTCAGGAGTCAAGCTATCCAGCCATTCTAATTCACTTGCCCAACCTCTTAGCCATGTAATTTGGCGTTTAGCTAATTGACGGGTTGCACTAATACCTTTGAACATTGCTTCATCAAAGCTAATTTCACCCGCCAAATATTCCCACATTTGGCGATAACCCACACAACGAATTGACGGTAAATTAATATGCAAATCTCCACGCGAAAATAACCGCTTAACCTCTTGTTCAAACCCCATTTCAAGCATTTTATGAAAGCGTTGTTCGATACGTTGATGTAAAACAGCACGCTCTTGAGGCGCAATAGCAAATTGTAGAATATCGTAAGGTAGTGCTTCACCTTGCTGAGCAGTAAGTTCTGTCATTGTTTTACCCGAAATATAAAATACTTCCAATGCACGATTAATCCGTTGGCTATCATTGGGATTAATTCGCTGGCCAGCCACAGGATCAATACGCAATAACTCTTGATGCAGTGTTGACCACCCTTCTTGTTCCGCTCGCATTTCAATTTTTGAACGGACTTCTGGATCAGCTGAAGGCAAAGGCGATAATCCATCTAACAAACCTTTGTAATACAGCATTGTGCCACCAACAAGTAACGGGATTTTACCTTGAGCAGTGATATCTGCCATTTCTCGTAGTGCATCTTCACGGAAATTTGCTACTGAGTAGCTTTCAGCGGGATCGATAATATCAATCAATCGATGAGGAGCTAATGCCAATTCTTCTTTACTTGGCTTGGCTGTGCCGATATCCATTCCTCGATAAATTAAGGCAGAATCAACACTAATCACTTCAACAGGCAATGTTTGACGTAGCTTAATCGCTAAATCCGTTTTACCTGAAGCAGTTGGACCCATTAAAAAAATTGCGAGAGGTTTTTGCATAAAATTAATCATTAATAAAAAGCGGTGAGATTGTAACAAAACTTTGCAAAAAGTCTTAATAATCTTACCGCTTATAGAAAATAGGTTTCAATCTTTCACTAATTTTGTAGCTTAATCCAACAATCCTTTCAATTTGTATAACACTTCAAGGGCTTGTTTTGGGGTTAGCCCATCAGGATCAATATCTTGTAAGGCTAATTCAACTGCTGAGGGTTCAATAGACATAACAAGCGGTGAGTTTGTCTGTTCATTTTGCACATTTTCCGATAACCAATCTTGCTGTGGATCTTCGTTTAAAGCATTAGTTTGTTGCGATAACTGTTCTAATTGCGAGAGTTTTTGTTTCGCTAATTTGATAACAGGCTTAGGCACACCTGCTAACGCAGCAACTGCTAGTCCGTAACTTTTACTTGCCGCCCCTTCTTGCACTGCGTGCATAAAGGCAATGGTATCGTTATGCTCTAAAGCATCTAAATGCACATTTGCCACGCCTTTAAGCTGATTCGGTAAGCTAGTTAACTCAAAATAGTGTGTCGCAAATAACGTCAGAGATTGGGTTTTCTTTGCTAACCATTCCGCACACGCCCACGCTAAAGAAAGTCCATCATAGGTTGAAGTACCTCGCCCAATTTCATCCACAAGCACTAAACTGTTTTCGGTAGATTGGTGCAAAATATTCGCCATTTCAGTCATTTCAACCATAAAGGTTGAACGGCCTGAGGCCAAATCATCAGAAGCCCCGATTCGAGTAAATATACGATCAATTGGACCGATTTCCGCACTCTCTGCAGGCACAAAACTACCAATATATGCCATTAAGGTAATCAAAGCGATTTGACGCATATAGGTACTTTTACCACCCATATTAGGACCTGTTACGATCAATAAGTGTCGTTGTGCATCTAAATAGACAGGGTTAGCAATAAAGGGATCTTTTAACACTTGCTCAACTACAGGATGTCGCCCACCTTTGATATTGATACCTCGTTTAGCATTAAAGGTTGGCATTACATAACCTAGGCTTTCAGCTCGTTCTGCAAGGTTAGTCAATACGTCCAATTCCGCCAAGATTAAACTGGTTAATTGCAATTCCGCAAGATGTGGCAAAATCAGATCAAATAATTCATCATACAGTTGTTTTTCTAACGCTAAAGAAGCTCCTTTCGCCTTTAAAACTTTATCTTCATAAGTTTTTAATTCAGGGATAATATATCGCTCGGCATTTTTTAATGTTTGACGGCGAACATAATGCATTGGTGCTTTGTGAGCTTGCCCTTGGCTAATTTGAATGTAATAGCCATGCACCGCATTAAAACCAATTTTAAGGGTATCAATTCCTGTTTTTTCACGCTCTCTTACTTCAAGATCTTCTAAAAATTGCGTAGCCCCTGCAGATAAAATTCGCCATTCATCTAATTCTGCATTGTAGCCTTCGGCAATGACCCCTCCATCACGAATCAATTGTGGCGGATTATCAATAATCGCACGTTCAAGCAATGCGTGAAGTTCACTAAAATCGCCCATTTTTGCCAACATTTGATCCAAACAAGCGGTAAGATTACCCGTAGAATTTGTAATATCGGGTAATTGTGCTAATGCGGTTTTTAAACGAGTCAGATCACGAGGACGAGCCGTACGTAAAGCCACTCGAGCCAAGATACGTTCCATATCGCCCACTTGTTGCAATAAAGGCTGTAAGACCTCTACCCGTTCATTTTGTTGTAAAGCAAGAATAGTTTTCTGGCGATTATGTAATTTAGTGAAATCTCGAGTAGGTTGATGTATCCATCGTTTAAGTAAACGGCTACCCATTGGGGTGACACATTTATCTAAAACAGATGCAAGCGTATTCTCAACTCCTCCCGTTAAATTGGTGGTAAGTTCTAAATTTCTACGGGTTGCAGAGTCTAATAAAATGGTTTCGCTGTTTTGCGATAAATGAATAGCATTGATATGAGGTAATGCAGTACGTTGTGTTTCTTGAGCATAGTGTAATAAACAGCCCGCTGCACATAATGCTACTGTCGCTTTTTCTACACCAAAGCCAGCTAGACTTTGCGTACCAAATTGACGGTTGAGCAATTGAATTGCTGTTACTAATTCAAATTCCCATATCGGACGACGACGTAGCCCTTTGTAATGTTCCAACATTGCTTTTTCGGCAAAATCTTCTGGGTACAAGATTTCAGCAGGTTGTGTACGTTGTAATTCGGCACTCAATAAAGCTGTATTCGACAATTCGGTAATTAAAAATCGCCCTGAAGTCATATCTAAGGTAGCAAGAGCGTAAGTATTTTTTTCCTGATAAACACACGCAACTAAATTATCTTGTCGCTCTGGCAACAATGCTTCATCACTCACCGTACCCGGAGTTACAATACGCACGACCTTTCGCTCAACAGGCCCTTTACTGGCAGCAGGATCGCCAATTTGCTCACAAATCGCTACTGACTCACCCAATGCTACTAATTTTGCTAAATAACCTTCAACGGAATGATAAGGCACACCCGCCATTGGGATTGGCTCACCTGCCGATTGCCCCCGTTTAGTGAGGGAAATATCTAATAATGATGCCGCCTTTTTTGCATCTTCATAAAATAACTCGTAAAAATCCCCCATTCGATAAAACAGCAAAATCTCTGGATTTTCTGCTTTGATTTTCAAATACTGCGTCATCATTGGCGTGTGTTGAGGAGTGGTTTCTATATTTTTCATTGAGTTATGTTAGTAATTAGATGAATAAAGTAAGCATAAATAGATCACTTGAGTAATACAATATGCCATAAATAAAAATATCCCTTCATTATACTGAAATGAAGTACATTGATGATAAATTATTTTGAAACAGTCCTAGATAGTGATCCTTCTATTTAAATAAATAATAAGCAAAAACAGTTAAATCACTTTTGGTCTATGGATTATTCTTCTGTCAAATAGGTCAATACTTTACATTGGCGGACTTGATTATTTGAGCAGTTTTTCAAAGCCAATAATGTCTGTTTAATTTCTTGCAGTTGAGTGATTTTTAATTCCACATTTTCTAAATGCTTCGCCACCAAGCTATCGGCATCGTGGCAACTTTTTTGAGGATGATTTTTTAAGTCTTGCAATTGTTTGATTTCTTGAATACTAAAACCCAAAGAACGACAAACCTTGATAAAATGTAGCTCCTGTAGATTTTTATGAGTAAACAGTCGATAGCCATTTGTTGCTCGTTGAGGAGGGGTAAGAATACCCTTTGATTCATAATATCGAATAGTTTCTGGTAGTAATCCTGTTAATGTACTTAATTCTTTCTTTCTGAAAAATTGTGTCATATCAAGAACTCCTCTATTAAGGTCGGCAGCAACTATTTGGTTGGGTTCGTTGTGTTAATTCTTGATTAGCTTGTTTAATAATTTGCATACCTGAAGATAATGTCAAATAGGTCATCATTACTGCTACGATTAAATCAGGATAATGGGTTTGAGTGAGATAAACGCCATAAGAAGCACATACAACGGCAATATTGCCTAATACATCATTACGAGAACACAACCACACACTACGCATATTACTTTCACCATCTCGAAATCGATATAACATTACGGCAACTACTACATTCACAAACATCGCCGATACGCCTAAAACGCCCATATTACTGTAATTAGGTAGTTTCCCTTGAAATAATTGATATACAGTCAGAAAGGCTACTAATCCACCCAATGCTATCATAGAAGACCCTTTGATGATAGAAGCCTTGGAGCGGTAATAAATAGTCATAGGTAAAACAGTCAAGCTAATACCATAATTAGTAGCATCACTCAAAAAATCAATACTGTCGGCAATCAATGACACTGAATCTGCTTGTATACCAATAAATATTTCCATAAGGAACATTGTTGCATTAAGTATTAATGCTATCCACAAAACACGTTTAAAACTTGGGGTTCTCGTGGTAGAGATATCATGTAAACAAGCCATAGAAGTTTCCTTTTTTAATAAATCATTCCAATAAAGAATAATTCAAGCATAAAGCTTGTAGTTGATACAAAGTCAATTATTTACAATGAAATAAACTCAACAAGCGGTAAGATTTGCAGAAAATTTTGCAGATCTTACCGCTTGTATCCTTTTCTAAAATCCCGATTAATCAATCGATTAACGTCAATGGCAATAAAGATTTGACGACCTGCAAGACGATGTCCTTCTAACGCTCCATAAGAGTACATTGAGCAAGACATATCGACCATTGTGATTGGTGTCACAATAACTAAAGAATCAGTACCAAGATGCAGTTCTTTTGAACTCTAAGGCGGAATGAGTGCGATTGAATTGGTTAAATAAACACCGATATAACCTCCCTTTTCTGCTTTCCAACCGTATGTACCTGCACGCATCCAATGGGTAGTATTTTTGAGTGCAACAACCTCAATATCAAATTACTCTGCAATTTGTATTACACTATCCATCATTTTTTTAGAGTTTAAATTCTGCTTTTAATTCATCATAAGAAACTTTCATATAATACCTCTGATTTCA
>NZ_JARIDQ010000082.1 GCF_029256985.1 Otariodibacter sp.
TAACTGATAGCAAGGTTACCCAAGCCACCACCTCCAACAGCACCAGCCATTGCAGAGTAACCTATAAGGGAAACTAAGGTTAGCGTAATGCCATTGATTAAAATTGGTAAAGATTCAGGCAAATAAAATTTATTTACTACTTGCCAATTTGTTGCACCCATTGATTTTGCAGCTTCAGTTAAACCACTTGGAATTTCTAATAATGCATTAGCCGTCAAACGAGCAAAGAATGGAATCGCAGTTATACTTAATGGAACGATTGCCGCAGTTGTACCTAATGTTGTTCCAACAACTAATCGAGTAAAAGGTAATAAGATAACAAGTAAAATAATAAACGGAATTGAGCGTCCAATATTAATGATAACATCTAACACTTGGTGAGATGCTTTATGCTCTAAAATTTGTCCTTTACCAGTTAAAAATGCTAAAAACCCAATAGGTAACCCAAATACCACAGCCATAAGCGTACCGATGAAACCCATATAAATTGTTTCTAACGTGGACTGTGCTACTAATTCCCATATTCTCGGTGTTAATTCATTTAAAATATCAGCCCACATAGCCAAGTACCTCAACTTTAACATTGTTGTCAATTAAATAAGATTTTGCTTGTGCAATAGCATCTGATTCTCCCTCAACTTCCGCAATTACAAAGCCAAATTTTACGCCACCTGCATAATCAATTTGTGAAATGAATATACTAAAATCAATGCCAAATTTTTTTGATGCATGAGAAAGTAACGGAGCATCAACAGATTGTCCAGTGAATTCAAATTGAATAATAGGAAAACTCTTTTCACTTGGTGTAGCTGAGAGTTTTTCCTTATATTCAGCAGGTAATTCAACATGAAATGTAGATTGAATAAAACGCTGAGCAAGTTCAGTTTTTGGATTTGAAAAAATTTCACTTACTGAACCACTTTCAATTAATTGCCCTTTATCAATAACTGCAACACGATCACAAATACGTTTAACAACGTCCATTTCATGAGTAATCAGCAAAATTGTTAAGCCTAATCTTGTATTAATTTTTTTTAATAATTGTAAGATTGATTGTGTTGTCGCAGGATCTAATGCACTTGTTGCTTCATCACAAAGTAACACTTTAGGATCATTAGCTAATGCTCTCGCAATTGCCACTCGTTGCTTTTGTCCGCCTGACAGATTGCTTGGATAAGCATCGCGTTTATCTGCAAGACCAACTAAACCTAAAAGTTCACTGACTTTTTTTTCTATATGTTCTTTGCTTGAATTACTTAATTTTAATGGTAATGCAATATTTTCAAATACGGTAGCTGATGAAAGTAAGTTAAAGTGTTGGAAGATCATCGCAATATCACGGCGAGCAATAATCAGCTCTTTTTCTGAAAATGCAGTAAGATCCTTACCATCTACAATGACCTGTCCTGATGTTGGACGTTCAAGTAAATTAACACAACGGATTAGTGTACTCTTCCCTGCACCGGATGCACCAATTACCCCATAAATCGTGCCTTTAGGTACGGTGAGATCAACATTATTCAATGCAGTAATAATCTTTCCCGATACCTCAAATTGTTTGCTGATTTGTTTCAGCTCTATCATAGCTCTATTCCTAACTAACATAAAATGGATGTTTAGGATTCTAGACGTCTAGATTTCTATGTCAATCGAAAAATATAGATTTTATGTAAAAAAATAGATGTTTTAAATCGATCGTTGAAAAAATAAACTTTAGTCCCCATATTCAGTCGCTAAGCTAATAAAATAGCTATTATCACAAAAATTTAACGGAGAAAAGTATGAAACAAGAAACTAGAAAATATATCAATGAAGTAGAAGCCGCAATGAAAAAACATAATCTATGGGAAGCAACTCCACCTTCAGAAGAAGCTTTAGCAAGCACTGATCCATTTTGTGTTAATGCCCTTTCTCCATCACAATGGTTACAATGGATTTTTATTCCTAAAATGAATGCATTATTAGATGCTAATGCAGATTTACCGAAAGATTTTGCGATTACACCTTATTTGGAAGAAGCATTAAAAGAAGAGGCTTATTTAATGGATTTGCATACTCCATTACTAAAGCTTGAACAATTGTTAAAAAGCTAACTAATCTTATGTTAGAGATTATTTATCAGGATGAAGATCTCATCGCGATTAACAAACCCGCAGGGATGCTCGTGCATCGTAGTTGGTTGGATAAACATGAAACAGTTTTTGCCATGCAAACTTTGCGAGATCAAATAGGACAACATGTTTATCCAATTCATCGTTTAGATCGACCAACTTCAGGGGTATTGTTATTTGCATTAAATAGCGAAATGGCTCGCATCATGAGCTTGTTGTTCGAACAACACGAAATGGAAAAGCAATATCTTGCCATTGTAAGAGGTCATTTAAAGGAACAAGCAGGTAGAATCGATTATCCCCTTAAAGTAAAATTAGATAAGATTGCAGATAAATTTTCACAAGATAAAGAACCTCAAGATGCAATTACGGATTATCAGTTATTGGAGCAAGCAGAAATGCCTTATCCAGCAGGTAAGTTTGCAACAGCTCGTTATAGTTTAGTCAAACTTTCTCCAAAAACAGGAAGGAAACATCAGCTTAGACGGCATCTAAAGCACATTTTTCATCCTATTATTGGTGATACTAATTATGGCGATCTTCATCAAAATCGAGCTTTTGCTACAAATATTGGCCATAGCAGACTATTTTTACATGCATATGAATTAGTATTTAAGCACCCTAAAACATTGCAAAAAATTTCAATTAAAGCACCGCTTGATGATAATTGGAAAAGTGTTTCATCCTTGTTAGGATGGGATACATTAGATTTTGATCAGATATTAATAGGATAATTATGGATAATATTTTACTTTCCTTAACTCATGAGCAACAGCAGCAAGCTGTTGAAAAAATTCAGAAACTGATGCAACAAGGCATTGGCAGTGGCGAAGCCATTGCAAGAGTTGCAAAAGAATTGCGTGAAAAATATCAGAC
>NZ_JARIDQ010000055.1 GCF_029256985.1 Otariodibacter sp.
GATTATCAAGATGGATTAGGAATGCTGGTTAGTCAAGCAGCATACTCATTTAAACTATGGGAAGGTATTTTACCTAATATTTCTAACATATTAGAGATTATAGAAAATGAAATGAATAATGCTAATTCCACCAATTCATATTAAAATTTTCATACAAAATTTACGGTTTTTTAATAAAATCTGTCGAATCTCTATTCAAACAATCTAAAAAACTTTTTTTTTCTAAAAAAGTATTTGACGAAATGAGGCTAAATCAGCATAATACGCCCCGCAAGCCAATATGGTAACGCAAAGGGCTACATAGCTCAGCTGGTTAGAGCACAACACTCATAATGTTGGGGTCGCAAGTTCGAATCTCGCTGTAGCCACCATTTGTGCGGGAATGGCGAAATTGGTAGACGCACCAGATTTAGGTTCTGGCGCCGCGAGGTGTGTGGGTTCAAGTCCCTCTTCCCGCACCATAAGCTTGTAATAAAAATAAAACGACTGGAGTATCGCCAAGCGGTAAGGCACTGGGTTTTGATCTCAGCATTCCTAGGTTCGAATCCTAGTACTCCAGCCATCCCTTTTGTTTCCTCTAAGTTGATTTTAATTTTAGTATTCTTTTCTTTAGCTTTTGCTTAAAATTCTTTAGAATTAACCTTTATTTTATTTAAGGAAATATTATGCTAAATCCTAAGAATATCGAATCTATCGCACAACAACTCCATAATGCTCTACCACAAGGTTTAAAAAACATCGGTAATGATTTAGAAGAAAAATTTAAACAAATCTTACAAGCACAATTATCAAAATTAGATGTCGTAACTAGAGAAGAGTTTGATGTGCAATCTCAAGTATTACTCCGTACAAGAGAAAAACTTAATGAATTAGAAAAACGCTTAGATAGCCTGAAAAAAGACTCTTCAAGCGATGTAGAAAATTAATTTTAAATGAAAAAAGGATAATATTATGCAAAATATAAACCCAACAAAAACATCCTCATGGAATGCACTTACTCAACATAAAAATGATAATTTAAATATTGCTGAATTATTTAAAGCAGATCCAAATCGTTTTGAGAAATACTCTCTTCAATTTGAAGATCAAATTTTGGTCGACTATTCTAAAAATGCAATTAATGAAAAAACGCTAACACTACTCCGTCAATTAGCTGAAGAATGTGGTTTAAAATCTGCAACTCAAGCAATGTTTAGTGGTGAAAAAATTAACCGTACTGAAGATCGTGCAGTATTACATACAGCATTACGTAACCGCTCAAATACACCAGTAAAAGTTGATGGTAAAGATGTGATGCCTGAAGTTAATGCTGTTCTTGCAAAAATGAAAGAGTTTAGTGAACGCGTTATCTCTGGAGAATGGAAAGGTTATACAGGTAAAGCAATTACTGATGTAATTAATATCGGTATTGGTGGTTCTGACTTAGGTCCTTATATGGTTACAGAAGCATTACGTCCATATAAAAATCACCTCACAATGCACTTTGTGTCTAATGTAGATGGCACTCATATCGCAGAAACACTTAAAAATTTAAATCCTGAAACAACATTAGTATTAGTTGCTTCTAAAACATTTACTACCCAAGAAACAATGACCAATGCTCACACAGCTCGTGATTGGTTGTTAAATTCAGCGAAAGATGAATCTGCAGTAGCAAAACATTTTGTGGCTTTATCAACTAATGCAAAAGAAGTGGCTAAATTTGGTATTGATACCGCAAATATGTTTGAGTTTTGGGACTGGGTAGGTGGTCGTTACTCTTTATGGTCTGCAATTGGGTTATCAATCGTTCTTTCTATTGGTTTTGAAAACTTTGAGCAACTTCTTGAAGGTGCTCACGCAATGGATAAACATTTCTTAAATACACCAATTGAGAAAAATATCCCTGCAACTTTAGCGCTTGTCGGAATTTGGAATAACAATTTCTTAGGTGCAGAATCAGAAGCGATCCTTCCATACGATCAATATATGCATCGTTTTGCTGCCTATTTCCAACAAGGTAATATGGAGTCAAATGGTAAATATGTAGGACGTGATGGTAAA
This sequence comes from Otariodibacter sp., assembly GCF_029256985.1. Lineage (GTDB taxonomy): Bacteria > Pseudomonadota > Gammaproteobacteria > Enterobacterales > Pasteurellaceae > Otariodibacter. Next base: position 2,044 of record NZ_JARIDQ010000055.1, read on the forward strand.
GCTGTATCTTACCAAACTGGCCCTATCATTTGGGGTGAACCGGGTACTAACGGACAACACGCGTTTTATCAACTTATTCACCAAGGCACAAAATTAATTCCTTGTGATTTCATTGCCCCTGCACAAAGCCATAATCAAGTAGGCGATCATCACTCAAAACTTCTCTCTAACTTCTTTGCACAAACTGAAGCATTAGCATTCGGTAAATCAAAAGAAGTGGTTGAACAAGAGTTCGTACAAGCGGGTAGATCATTAGAAGAAGTTGCAGAAATTGTACCATTCAAAGTATTTACTGGTAACAAACCAACTAATTCTATTTTAGTACAAAAAATTACGCCATTTACACTTGGTGCATTAATTGCAATGTATGAGCATAAAATCTTTGTACAAGGTGTGATCTTCAATATTTATAGCTTCGACCAATGGGGTGTAGAACTCGGTAAACAACTTGCTAATCGTATTCTTCCAGAATTGGAAAATAACGAAAAAATCACAAGTCATGATAGCTCTACAAACGGATTGATTAACCAATTCAAAGCATGGCGTTAATATTTTAATTAAAGATATCAAGGTGAGGTCTGTACCTGTATAGATCTCGCCTTATTTTTTCCTATTAAATCTTAAATAGTTCAAAAAACAATCAAACAATTTTTTATTCTCAATACTTCCTCTTAGCAGATTATTTTATATAAGAATAAATTATAAAATATAAAAAACCAATAAAAACAAACTAATTATAATTTAATTCTGTTTATTGAATAAAAAAACATACAAAACGAACATCAAAAAGAATAAAAATCTATTGACACTATATTTTTTCACCCTAAGATAGAACTATTCCTAAACAATAATGCAAACACAAATACATATGGTTAAATATTTCTTACTCGGCTTACTCCTACTCACGCATTCGGTGCGAGGATAAGTTGTAGTCGGAGAAAATTCAATATCCATACTTAGCCCGCACTCACACTGCGGGCTTTTTTTATTCACGACAATAATAAAATATCAGTAACTTATTAAGGAGTTTCTATGAGCAAGAACGATATCATTATTTTTGATACAACATTGCGAGATGGTGAACAAGCATTAAAAGCAAGTTTAACCGTAAAAGAAAAATTACAGATTGCTTTTGCTCTAGAACGTCTGGGAGTAGATGTAATGGAGGTAGGTTTTCCTGTTTCGTCATCGGGAGATTTTGAATCAGTACAAACTATTGCTAAAAATATTAAAAATAGCCGAGTTTGTGCTTTATCAAGAGCAGTTGATAAAGATATTGATGTTGCAGCAGAAGCCTTGAAAGTAGCAGAGGCTTTCCGTATTCATACCTTTATTGCCACATCCGCATTACATGTTGAAGCAAAGTTACGAAAAAACTTTGATGATGTTGTAGATATGGCAATTCATGCTGTAAAACGAGCTCGACAATATACTGATGATGTAGAATTCTCGTGTGAAGATGCAGGACGCACAGGAGTTGATAATATTTGTCGAATCGTTGAAGCAGCAATTAACGCTGGTGCAACAACAGTCAATATTCCAGACACAGTCGGATACTGTTTACCTTCTCAATACGGAAGCATTATTGCAGACGTAATAAATCGTGTACCCAATATCGATAAAGCAATCATATCCGTCCATTGCCATAATGACTTAGGTATGGCAACCGCCAACTCTCTCACTGCGGTTGAGAATGGTGCAAGACAAATTGAATGTACTATAAATGGCATTGGGGAACGTGCGGGTAATACAGCTTTAGAAGAGGTTGTAATGGCAATAAAAACTCGCCAAGATCTATTTAAGGGATTAGATACTCGTATCAATACTAAAGAAATTCATCGTGTTAGTCAGATGGTTAGTCAACTCTGTAATATGCCAATTCAACCTAATAAAGCGATTGTAGGTACAAATGCTTTCGCTCATTCTTCTGGTATTCATCAAGATGGCATGGTTAAAAATAAAAATACCTATGAAATCATGTCACCAGAAACCATTGGATTGAAGAAAGAGAAACTCAATTTAACTGCACGCTCTGGACGAGCAGCAGTCAAAAATCATATGGAAGATATGGGCTATAAAGAAAATGACTATGATTTGGATAAACTTTATGATGCATTTCTTCATCTTGCAGATAAAAAAGGGCAAGTTTTCGATTATGATTTAGAAGCTCTTGCCTTTATTGACATGCAACAAGGTGATGAAGATCGCTTACAATTAGATGTTATTACTTCCCAAATTATTAGTGGATTACCGGCTTCCGCATTTGTTCAAGTGGAACTTGATGGAGAAAGAATTGGCCAAGTTTCACAAGGTGGAAATGGTCCTGTTGATGCCACATTCAATGCAATTCTAAAAATTACAAAATTAGACCTACAAATATTAAATTATAATTTAACAGCCAAAGGTGAAGGTGCTGAGGCACTAGGGCAAGTTGATATCGTTGTTGAACATCAAGGACGACGTTTCCATGGTGTTGGATTAGCCACAGATATTGTAGAATCATCAGCTAGAGCATTAATCCATGCTATTAATGCAATTTACCGCTCACAAAAAGTTGCTGATTTGAAATCTCAAAAATAGGTTATTTAAAAAAGAAAGGAGAGTAATTACAACCACTCTCCTTTAATATTAGAAATATATAATCAAAAAATTACTTACTTGTTATCATGCTGCTTTAACAGTGAATATAGTTCATCTTTAAGATGTAACTTCTCTTTCTTAAGCACTTCAATTTCTGAATCTGTAGCTATTTCAATTCCTGCTTCCATATTTTTTATTCGCTGATCTAACTCATTGTGTCGATCAAAAAGGCGAGAGAAATGAGCATCTTCACTCTTTAACTTTGTGATTAAATCACGGAATTCCGGAAACATAATAATCCTCCATACAATAAATGATATTTAAAGATACTAGCATTTTTCAACTACATAGTAACCAATAAAAATAAAAATTTTGAATAGGATCACAAAATAATACGATATGTTTATTGTACAATTTTAAAGGTATAATGATATCAATCTTATTTTATTCGTTTAATCAATTATGCATTATTCAAAAATTATTCCGATTGTAACATTGCTAATTTCTAGTTTTGCATCTGCACAATGGAAGAAAATCAATGACGTAGATTATGAATGGGGCCCATTCAAAATTTATAATATTGCATTATTTTCTGAAACAGGTAAATACACTCTAACTACCCGTCCACTTATGTTGACATTAAAATATATGAAACCAGTTGATGGTAGGGATTTTGCTATTTCATTAGCGAGATCATGGTCTAATTTAGGTATAACCCTACCTGAACAAGATAAGGTTGTAGATCGACTAAGAAAAATTATGCCTGATATAAAAGTCGGAGATTCATTAAGTTATATAGCTTTGTCAGATAAGGGCTATTTTGTACTAAATGATTTGATTATTGATGAAGAATTTAATCAAGATTTCAACAATGCAGTTGTTTCTGTTTGGTTAGATCCTCGAGTAGAAATTGGTAAAAAATTATTGCATCCTACTGATCATAACAATGTGCAACTTGTACAAAATAAGACTATGATTAATCATTCTACCGACGACTATTTCAAAGTTGTTCTTGAAGAAAAAAGTTACCCTTTCATAGAAAAAAACGTTGAGTCAACTATACCTATGCAATTACAAACCCCATCAGAAACTAACTCAAAAGAAACTGACTCAAAAATAATGGAATCCCCTCACAATGATCCAGAAATTGAGATATCTCCTCCTGGTGATGATTTGCTAGAATTTAACAAACATTTTGAATATCAAATTGTAGGTATTTAATTAGCTTAAATTATACGAATACAAATCCAATTTATTTAAAATAGCTGTCCTAAATAACTAGGTTAAATTAGCTTTAACTCATTATTTTAAAAATAAATTTGAGTCTTTAAGTTAAAATTACTGTGACTAATACGAAAATAGTTAAATTTACCAATTTTAAGTACATCATAATTTCGACAAAGTCTGTATAAACAATACTGTCAAGTTTCACTTTCTCACAAATAAGAGCAATAAAGTCGCCGACTACGTATTTGCTACAGCAAATAGTATAAACTTTTCTATTATGCTCCAACAGCCAAATATTGTGATTTGTCCTGTTGCCTCCAATCTATAAATATCTTCTAAAATAATACAATTTACTTATAAAATATTCATAAGGAGTTTTGATACGAATAAATGAGTGACTAAAAATCATGTTGTAAATATAGTATTATTAAATCAAATCGTTACAAATGAAAAGTAAGATGTAATAGATAAAATTCAGGTTATTTTACAGAGTCTATAAGAATAGATAAGTAGAAATTCTTAATAAATTTAAAATTACTCACGACAGCAAAATTATTGATGTCTCAATATAAATTACCGAAAAACATAATTATTAGAGTCTTCCAAAGCGTTTTAACTGCATACGAAGTTAGATTATTTGCGGGAATTATAAACGTGTAAACCGTAGTTATACCACCTTAAAATTGAACTTGCGCCATAAAGCTAAAATACGTTTGCCCTCGTAAAATTCTCAACTGCTCAATGTATCTAAAATATTAGACCACACATGGTCAATGAATTTTATGAGCAATGAAATATTTACACTATGATTATTTTCTTAAATGAAAATATATACACAAAAACAGTATGATTAACATACATATTAAGTAAATTTCCCAAAAAAATGAGATCTATATCACATTTTTTGCTAAATTAGATTGTTACAGTAAGTAGAATCACTAGAATTCGTGGACTATTTATTCTATTTAATAATAAATTAATTTTAATCTTACAAGGAAAAACAGATGAGTATTGCAATCATCATTGCGACCCATGGGGTTGCAGCTGAGCAACTTCTCAAAACAACTGAGATGTTAATTGGTGAGCAAGAAAATGTCGCATTTATTGACTTTGTACCTGGAGAAAATGCTGAAACAATTATCAGTAAATACCAAGACAAATTAGCGACAGATCTAGCACACTGTGATCAGGTCCTATTTTTAGTCGATACTTGGGGGGGAAGCCCATTCAATGCAGCTAATCGTGTTGCAGAAGGTAAAGACAATATGGATATAGTAACAGGCGTTAATGTTCCTATGTTAGTTGAAACTTTTATGGCTCGCGATGATAATCCAAGTCTACAAGAGCTTGTTGAAATTGCTCTTGAAACAGGTCGTGGCGGTGTTCGAGCATTAAAATTTGTAGAAAAAGAACCTGAAGTGGCCGTTCCTCCTACTCCACAAGTTCAGAAACCAGCAGAGCCTTCTGTTGTTACTGTAAACGGAGTAGGTCATTTAGATATTGGTCTAGCTCGTATCGATGACCGCTTAATTCACGGACAAGTTGCAACACGTTGGACTAAAGAAAGCCGTGTAAGTCGTATTGTTGTAGTGAATGATGATGTGGCTAAAGATTCTGTTCGTTCAACAATGCTTAAAAGTGTTGCCCCTCCGGGTGTAACTGCTCATGTTGTTGATGTAGAAAAAATGATCCGTGTATATAACAACCCTGAGTATGCAGGTGAACGAATGATGTTACTTTTCACCAACCCAACAGATGTTGTGCGTCTAGTTAAAGCAGGTGTTGATTTTAAATCAATCAATATCGGTGGTATGGCATATAAAGATGGTAAACAAATGATCACTAGTGCTGTTGCGGTAGATGATAAAGATATCGAGGCATTTAAATTCTTAAATGATAAGAATATTGAGCTTGATGTTCGTAAAGTATCAAATGATAGCCGTCAATATATGATGGATTTATTAAAGAAAAATGATCTAATCTAAGGAAATCAAGATGGAAATTTCTACTCTACAAATTATTCTAGTCTTTATTATCGCTTGTATCTCTGGTATGGGATCAATTCTTGACGAATGGCAAACTCATCGTCCACTCATTGCTTGTACCCTAGTGGGTATTGTATTAGGTGATATGACAACCGGTATTATTGTTGGTGGTTCATTAGAATTACTAGCATTAGGTTGGATGAATATAGGAGCGGCATTAGCACCAGATACGGCATTAGCATCTGTGGTTTCAACGATCCTTGTTATTGTTGGAGGCCAGGATATTCCAACTGCGATTGCATTAGCAATTCCACTTGCAGCAGCAGGTCAAGTATTAACTTATGTAGTTCGTGCAATTACTGTTGGTTTCCAACATTTTGCTGATAAAGCAGTAGAAACTGGTAATTTAAATAAATTAGATTGGATTCACCGCTCTGCTCTATTCTTACAAGCAATGCGTATTGCAATCCCAGCATTAATTGTTGCAATGACAGCAGGTACAGATACTGTTCAACACTTGTTAAATGCAATACCTGAAGTGGTGACAATGGGTCTTAAAATTGCAGGTGGATTTATTGCAGTAGTAGGTTATGCAATGGTTATCAATATGATGCGTGCAGGCCATTTAATGCCATTCTTCTACACAGGTTTTGTTGTAGCCGCTTTCACAGATTTCAATTTAGTTGCATTAGGTGTACTTGGTACAGTAATGGCAATTCTTTATATTCAACTTCACCCCAAATATAACCAAAGCAAACAAGTGGTGCAAGTTCAATCAACAACTAACGATCTTGATAACAGATTAGACTAAGAAGGGTAAGATAATGACAACTGAAATCAAAAAAGTAACAAAAAGTGATTTAAATGCGGTTGTGCGCCGTTCAAATCTCTTCCAAGGTTCATGGAACTTTGAACGTATGCAGGCTCTTGGTTTCTGCTATTCAATGGTACCTGTAATCAAACGTTTATATCCGGATCCAAATTCTCAAGAACGTAAAGATGCTATTAAGCGCCACTTAGAATTTTTTAATACTCAACCATTCGTTGCGGCACCAGTATTAGGTGTAACTATCGCAATGGAAGAGGAACGAGCAAATGGTAAACCAATTGATGATGCTGCAATCAATGGTATCAAAGTAGGTCTTATGGGACCGCTTGCTGGTGTGGGCGATCCAATCTACTGGGGTACTGCTCGTCCAGTATTTGCAGCATTGGGTGCTGGGGTCGCATTAACAGGAAGTATCTTAGGCCCATTACTATTCTTCGTATTATTCAACTTAGTACGCTTAGCAACACTTTACTACGGTGTAACTTACGGCTACAAAAAAGGTTTAGACGTAGTTCAAGATATGAGTGGTGGCTTACTCCAAAAATTAACGGAGGGAGCATCAATTCTTGGCTTATTTATTATGGGTGCCTTAGTCCAAAAATGGACAAGTATTAATGTACCTCTTGTTGTTTCTACTATTGAAAAACAAGATGGCACAGTTGAAGTAACAACCGTTCAATCTATCTTAGATAGCTTAATGCCAGGATTATTACCATTACTCCTTACATTTGCTTGTATGTGGTTATTGCGTAATCGTGTTAATGCACTATGGATTATCATTGGCTTCTTTGTGATCGGTATCTTTGGTGCTTGGACTGGTATCTTAGGTTAATTTGCAAATTATTGCGTAAATCAGACCGCTTGTTAAAATACAAGCGGTCTTTTCTTTTATACAAAATGTAAATATAAAAATGACAAATATTATTCTTTTTTTAGCCATTATACTCTTTATTGTTTATGCAATTTACGACCAAGTCTTAATGAATAAACTAAAAGGTAAAACGCTACTCTCTATTCGCCTTCAACATCAATCTAAAATTGATGCAATTATTTTAGTCGGGTTAATTGTCCTCACAATTACACAAAGCCTTCAATCGCATATTGAACCTATAACCATCTATTTATTAGCAATTTGTATTATATTAGCAATTTATTCAACATTTATTCGCTACCCTCGTCTATTACTTAAAGAAAAAGGTTTTTTCTTTGCTAACATCTATATCGATTATAAAAAGATTAAACAATTAAATTTAGCTGAAAAACAAATTTTAATAGTTGATTTAACTAACGGACGCCGCTTGTTAGTTAAAATTGAACATAAAGATGATATTGAAAAAATCGTAAATTTTTTTGGAGGATATAAATCGTGATTTTTAAACTTATTGGAAAACATCAACATTATAATTGGGGAGGAGCTGATTTTATCCCTCATTTGTTAGCTCTCCCTGAACAAGATAGAAAAAATGAACCCTACGCAGAATATTGGCTTGGCGCACATCGTTCAGCTCCTTCTCTTGTGGAATTTGAGCGGAAATGGATTCCTCTCGATAAATTGCTCGATACAACACCTGAATTACTCGGTGATGAAAATCGTAAACAGTTTGGCGATGAACTCCCTTATTTGTTGAAAATTTTAGATGTAAAATTACCGCTTTCAATTCAACTCCACCCTACTAAACAACAAGCAGAAAAGGGTTTCGAGAAAGAAGAAAAACTAGGTATTGCAAACAACGCACCAAATAGAACTTATAAGGATAGAAATCATAAACCTGAAATGATGATCGCTTTATCTGATTTTTGGTTGCTCCACGGTTTCAAACCACTAGCGGAAATTCATACCAGTCTAGAACAACATCCTTCTCTACAGCAATTATCGGAGCAAATTACTCAACAAGGCTTACCTAAAGTTTACTCCGCCATTATGCAAGCGGATCAAGCTCAATTAAGTCAATGGTTACTACCGATTATTAAACAATACCAAACGGATTATCAGCAAAATAAACTTACCCTCGATCAAGCAGAATATTGGCTACTCTATACATTAGAGGCGATGAATATCGCTTTAGATAAATTAGATGCTGGATTGTTGTGTTTCTTTTTATTTAACATAGTCCATCTCAAAAATGGCGAAGGGATTTACCAAGGCGCAGGCTTACCTCACGCTTATTTGCGAGGACAAAATATTGAACTAATGGCAGCCTCAGATAATGTGATTCGTGGCGGTTTAACACCGAAATACGTTGATATTCCCGCTTTGTTGAATACCATTGATTATACAGAAATTACCCCAAATATTATTCCTGCCTATCAAGCATCTAGTGATCCTGATGAGAATTTATTCCTCTATTCAACACCACAAGCAACTGATTTTGCATTGCAACGACTTGTCTTTAATCAAGCACAAGAAACGCCTTTTATCACGTCAAGTGCAAGTATTGTACTGGTAATGGAAGGTGAGTTATTGCTCAATAATGAAGGAAATGAACTATATCTTAAACAAGGAGATGCAGCATTTATTAGTGCAGAAACCTCTGTAACCGCAACTGGCGAACAATCAGGCTATGCAGTAGTAGCAACATTACCTTAACCATATAAAAAATGCTGTGATAAATTATCACAGCATTTTCATATCCTAAAATCTATTCACAATTATTTGATAGTGACTTTAGCAAATTTACGTTTACCGACTTGGTAAATTGCAGTTGTACCTGATTTGACGACTAATTTAGAATCTTCAACTTTTTCACCATCAATCTTAACTCCGCCTTGCTTAACTGAACGGATCGCTTCAGATGTTGATGCAACCAAGCCAACTTCTTTCAATAAGTTCGCTAAACCGATTTCGCCTTCTAGAGTAAACTCCTCGATATTATCTGGCATCGCACCTTTTTGGAAACGATTGATAAATTCTTGCTCTGCTGCATCTGCATCAGCGTCTGAATGGAAGCGAGCGATGATTTCTTTAGCAAGAAGAATCTTAATATCTCTTGGATTTTTACCCGCTTCAACTTCTGCTTTAAATTGAGTAATTTCAGTTGTAGGACGGAATGAAAGTAAATTGTACCAATCCCACATTAAATCATCAGAAATAGACATCACTTTACCGAACATTTCGCTAGGTGATTCTGTTACACCAATATAGTTACCTAATGATTTAGACATTTTTTTCTCACCATCAAGTCCAACTAACAATGGTAATGTCATCGCAACTTGTGGTTTTTGCCCTGCTGATTTTTGTAATTCACGTCCAATTAATAAGTTAAAGGTTTGGTCAGTGCCACCTAATTCGACATCAGCCTCTAAAGCAACTGAATCGTAACCTTGAAGGAGTGGATACATAAACTCATGAATTGCGATAGGTTGATTGTTACCAAAACGTTTTTTGAAATCATCACGCTCTAACATACGTGCAACTGTATAGTTTGAGGCTAAACGGATCATCCCTTCTGCCCCTAATTCTCCCAACCATTCAGAGTTGAATACAACACGTGTTTTTTGTGGATCTAAAATCTTAAAAATCTGTTGTTTATAAGTTTCAGCATTACGCAATACATCTTCACGAGTAAGCGGTGGACGAGTGCTATTTTTACCTGAAGGATCACCAACCATTCCAGTAAAATCACCAATAAGGAAAATAACTTCATGCCCAAGTTGCTGAAATTGACGTAATTTATTAAATACAACCGTATGACCTAAATGAATATCTGGAGCGGTAGGATCGGCACCAAGTTTAATTTTAAGTGGGCGATTTTCTTTTAATTTTTCAACTAAATCTGCTTCAGAGTAGATATCCTCTACACCACGCTTTAACTCTGTAATAATGGCTTCAATAGATTGGGTCATTCTTATTCCTTCTCTTCTATTAATGATAAATATTATTTTATTATAACGAGATCAATTGAAAATCATAGGGAAAAGACGAAAAAAAACGCCTTATTCTGTGGGGGAATAAGGCGTAAGGAGTTGGAGTGATTACCTATTATTTTTGAAGTGGTTTAATGATAATGATTATCAGTTTTACTGTCAATACTTTATTTAAAAATAAATGAAAATAATTCTTATATTTACAATTTAACTAAAATGTCGACCATAAATAATTCAGCTTTTCTATCTCAGGTTGATACTCTTTCACCTTTGCTAAATAAGTATTCTTATCAAAACCTGTATGATCAAAATAGTGTTTTAAGAAGTAAGACCGCTCTTCTAAAAGCAAAGTATTTGCTTGAAAGAAAAGGGCTATATCCAATGCTGGATCAGAAATTGCTGCATATTCCCAATCGATTAAAAACAGTTGATCGCCCTGCTCGATTAAATTACCTAAATGAATATCATGATGACAAATACTTTGTGCGAAAGGGATGATAGGCTGGAAATTATTTGAAAACGGGAGCTTTTTTCTGTTAGTAAGCGGTAACTTATCCCACAAATATTGACAACGTTCTGCCAGATCTAATTTTGCAATAAAAGTCGAGGAACTAACCGCTTGATAATCGAAAGTATGTAATCTCGCTAAATGTTTGGCAAGATGCTCCAATAATTGAAAGGAAAAAGTTTTAGGTATATCACCCTCAATCCAATAGAGTAGACTTGATTCTTCATCAAAATAAATCGGTTCAGGCGCAATATTTAAAGGCTTGATCAACTTTAAAAGTTTAGCTTCTTGCTGGTAATTGATACCATAATTAGTTGCACGCTCATTTTGTTGACGTAATACATATCTCTCACCATTTGATAAGGTTACCAACTGACTGCAAGCTGTTAAACCAGCCAAATCGTCTAATGTACTGATTGTTTGTTGACGAAAAGTAAGTAACCACTCTAAGGCATTCATTATTGTCTACGCAAATACACTCGATAATTCTCTGATTCCACTGTTGGTTTAGTTACAGAAATTTCTCGTTTTTCTTTAGGGATTAATTGCAATTGATGCCATTCATCATCTACTGAATTGGGTGAGTTTTGCGTTACTCCTTCTTGATCATACCAAAACAATTTATACACGACTTGTGCTGCTTGCTCGGAGGTGTTTTCTATAACTAATGCCGTTGATTTGGCATCCACATGAATATATTGAGCAATATTCTGTTCTATGTTTACAATAGGTTTATTCTCTACAGGTAAATAGCTTTCTTGGTTACTAATACAAGCAGACAGTAATGCGATAGATGTCAGTAAAAAAGTACCCTTCAATTTTTTAATCATTTTGCAATCATTCTCCCTAAAGGTTCTCCGCCAACAAGATGCATATGAATATGAAAGACTTCTTGTCCACCATCTTCATTACAATTCACAATTAAACGATATCCGCTTTCTGAAATACCTTCTTCCTTCGCAATCTTAGCCGCTACTGTAAATAATCTACCTAATGCAGCTTCATCTTCTTGTGTTGCATGATTGATTGTAGGAATAAATTTATTCGGTACAATTAAAATATGAGTTTTAGCTTGTGGTGCAATATCACGAAAAGCAGTAACTAAATCATCTTGATAAACAATTGCAGCAGGAATTTCCTTTCTAATAATTTTACTAAAAATAGTTTCTTCATAGCTTGTTAAATGTGCTTGCATAATATTCTCCTATTATTTTTTGCTTATTTTGCAAAATATGTAATGAATCTTACCGCTTATTATAACCATCTTGCCACTTTTTTCTTATATTGGAGGTAAATATCGCCAAATTTTTTCTCTAAAAACTGCTCTTCGGCAATAATTTGAAAACGTGTTATGTAGTAAACAAAACCTAAACCACTATCAAACCAAGTAGATTGGCTAACCATAATGACCATCCAATTAACAATAAAGCTAAACTAAGATACATCGGATTTCGACTGATTCGATAAATACTATGAGTTACTAATATTATCGTCTTGTCTAAATGTATAGGATCTAAACTGCTCTTTTTCTGATAAAAAGCGATCAATGATAATACTGTCAATACTATACTAAATATGGCACTAAGCATTGAAAGAGGAAGAAAAGGGTCACAATAATAAAGGATAATACTATTAGGAAGACAGTAAATGATCATCGCAGAAATCACAAATAATACGGGAGGAGGTACTTTAATTTTCATCATTGCTTTCTCCAATAATTAAATGTTTTAAAGGCATATCCCAATGTTCAGTTGGTAATGAATCCACTTGCTGGCAACGATGAGCTAACCCAACGCTCACAATTTCAGGATATTGCACCAAAGTACGATCGTAAAATCCGCCACCCATGCCTAAGCGATTACCTTGAGTATCGAAAGCAACCAACGGAGTAAAAATCATATCTAATTCATTCGTAGGAAATACCTTTCTTATATCCAATTTCGGCTGCAAAATACCAAAGTGATTTTTTTCTAAATCTGAATCGTGAGAATATTCCAAAAATAATAATTGATTGGCTGAAAACGGATGTAAGACGGGTAAATAAATTTCTTTACCTAATTCTCTTAGCGATTGAATTAATGCAAGCGGTGAGATCTCACCATCAAAAGGCAAATAAAAAGCGATTTTTTGTGCATTGTAATGTACAATAAGTTCAAGGGAAGAATTGATAATAGATTTTGAAGCAAAGCTTTGCTGTAATGGAGAAAGTGCCATACGCTTCGCTCGCATTGACTTTCTTATTTGCTGGCGAAATAAATCATACTGACTTTTTTGATATTGCGTAATCATAAAATACTCAAATCATAAAAAGACCCAAAGTGCCGTTATCAGTTGTAGTCCTTGAACCATACGGTTCAAGGGAGTCGAAAATAATTGTTTTTAGGCTTCTCGCAAGCGAGCCTGCTCACCAACAATTAGACATTCAACTCAAAGAGTTTTAAATATCGGCTCAGGGACGTAACTAACAACGAACACCTCAGGCAGATAGAATAGTAACGGAATTTACATTATTTTCCTAGTGTTTAGATCAATAAAATACATGAAATCTTATTTTTTGGTATTTTCTTGCTCAATTATAACCTCATCTAACTCACTCGATTGAAATTTAGCTAATGAACTATCTAGCTGTTGAACACAAGACATCAATACATTTTTGTTCTCAACATTTTTACGTTGTTCTTGCTCTAATTCATAGTTGAGATTCAACGCCACAATAGATAATACCTTTTCAAGCTGAATAATACCCGATTGCTCTTTCAATGTAGCAACACGCTCTTCTAAACGTTTAGCCGAAGCTAGAAGGAAATCTTGTTGCTCTGGTGGGCAATATAAACGTAAAACTTGCCCAAACAGGGATAATTCAATATTATTTTTTGACATTATCAGGAAATCCTCACTAATACATAATTTTTTGTTATTATGCCATTCTTTATATAAATAACAAAATAGCAAAATATGGCAATTTTAAAACTTAACGACTTAAAACAGTTAATTTCTTCACTCCAAATCAACTATTCACCAGCTGAACTACACGGATTCTTAAGCGGATTAGTTTCTGGCGGTATTCAAGATGAATCATGGAAAACCCTCACTTACCAATTTACTAATGATGGACATGCTTTTTCACAAGTTCCTCTTAAATCCCTTTCAGAGTTTTATCAACAACTAAATGATAGCTTTGATGATGTTAATACTCTATTCTCACTTTGGTTACCTGATGATGAAAATGGTTTTGTTTTAGCAGACAGTATTGCAGAATGGACAAGTCATTTCCTTTTAGGATTAGGCTTAGCTCAACCTACTATTGAGAAAGATGCAACAGAAGAAGTAAGCGAAGCACTTAACGACCTAGAAGAAATCGCAAAACTTGGTTACGATGAACAAGATGATAATCAAGAGCTATTAGACGCAGGAGAAGAAATTATAGAATATCTCCGTGTTATCACTCTCTTCCTACACAGCCATTTTGCCAAACCGAAAATGGGAAATAAGCCACAAGTACATTAATTGGTAATAATGCTCTCTTTAATAGAGAGCATTTCACAATCCCAGCCAATTCCTTAGCATTTGTTCGCCATATTCGGTAATAAAGGATTCAGGATGAAATTGCACACCATAAATAGGTAATGATGCATGTTTAATTGCCATCACTAC
>NZ_JARIDQ010000027.1 GCF_029256985.1 Otariodibacter sp.
GCTCTTTGAAACATTTCTATTACCTTGCTTAAGTAAATTTTTAGGAAAAGTAGAAGCCTTTGATACAGGATTTTATAAAGCACTCGCTCAACTCACACGAGATGCCTTAAGTGCAATGGCTGATGAATTGGAAGAATCAGAACAGCAAATGGAATAAGCTTAATCATGAATTATCCCTACTGTATCTCTAGTAGGGATATGAATACCTCAAATCTACTCTTTTTTCTCTTTCATTACATTAAAGATCATCGCAAGAATAGGACCTGAAATATTGTGCCAAAAACTGAATACTGCACTCGGCACTGCAATTAATGGGTTTGCTTTAAAATGAATCGCCGCCAATGCTGCCCCTAATCCTGAATTTTGCATCCCCACTTCAATCGAAACTGCTTTACTATCGGATAGTGGCAATTTGAATAGACGAGCAACAAGATAGCCTACGGCATAACCTAACGCATTGTGTAAGACTACAATGGCGAAAATTAATAACCCCGATTCAATAATACGATCCTTACTCACAGAAACCACCGCTGTAACAATTAACACAATCGCAATAACCGATATTAACGGCATAACTTGGCTGACGTTTTCTACTTTTTGCTTAAAGATAGAACGAATAATTACACCGACAAAGATTGGCAATAAGACCATTTGCAATACAGACACAAACATCGCTCCTGCATCAATATCTAGCCATTGACTTGCAAATAAATAAAACACTGCCGGTGTCAAAATTGGCGCTAATAAGGTTGAAATCGTGGTACAGGCGACAGAGAGTGCTGTATTACCTTTCGCAAGATAGGTCATCACGTTAGAAGACGTACCACCGGGGCAAGAGCCGACAAGAATCACGCCAATCGCTAAATCAGGGGGAAGATCAAATAATTTCACCAAAAGAAAAGCTAGGGCTGGCATTACAATAAACTGAGCAACGACACCAATAATCGCCCCTTTAGGATTACGAGACACCTCGCCAAAATCTTTAAAGGTTAAGGTTAGCCCCATACCGAGCATTACGATCCCAAGTAAATAAGGTATCCAACCCAAAAAGAATTTAAACGTATCGGGAAATTGTGCCGCAATTAATGCTGATAGCACGACCCATACAGCAAATGTTTTACTCACAAACTGAGTAAATTTTAATAACGCATTCATTAATTATTTACCTCTTAAAAATGTTAATTTTAGGTAAAAATTATATGACTTTTTGTTAAATGTAAAGTGGATAATTTAAAATCAAAATAGCATAAAAATAGTTGATAACATTAGCCTACACTTAATCAAGTTATAATAGATTTTATATTTGTCCTTCATCTACTGATAAAGTAATGATGTTATTCTATTGATTTCTTCTTTTTTTATAAGGTGTAATTAGGGGTCATATTCAATGAAAGTACCAATTCATCGAATCTAAGATAGATGGTACAATAATATCTCATTATAATTAGATAACATTGTTATCCTAATACATATAATTGAACATTCTTGTCAAAAACATAAATAAAGGAAAGACATGAGTAAAATTCAATCATTAAGCATTTCTGGATATAAATCTATTAAATCTCTTGAGATGTTTAAATTAACCAATTTAAATGTCTTAATTGGTGCTAATGGAGCAGGAAAAAGTAATTTTATTAGTTTATTTAAATTACTTAATGAAATGTATGAGAAACGCTTTCAACTTTATGTACAAAAACAAGGTGGACCTGATGCTTTACTGCATTTTGGTCGTCAATATACTGATAAAATTCATGCTGAGTTTTATTTTGCTCATAATGGCTATAAAATTGACTTAGAGCCAACCAATGATAACCGATTGATTTTTGGGAATGAGGTAAGTTGGTTTGCTGGTGTATATTTCAATTCATCACCTAGCCAAAATTTGGGTTCAGGGCATGAAGAATCTTTATTGCCGGAAGCTAAAGATAAATACTCACCTTATGTTAGAGACGCTATAAAGAAATGGCGTGTATACCATTTTCACGATACTAGTGAAACAGCTAAGGTGAAGCAACGCCATTCAGCCAGTGATAATCTTATTTTAAAACCTGATGCTGCTAATCTTGGTGCTTATCTCCGTATGCTACATGATAAACATCATGATTATTACCAACGTATTGTTGATACGATTCAATTAGTTTTACCTTTTTTTGGTGGATTTATATACCGTGAAGGTGAGCCTGAGAATATTGAGTTGGAATGGTTCCAAAAACAGCATAGCGATACACCACTAAAAGCTCACGTTTTATCTGATGGTAGTTTACGTTTTATTTGTCTAATGACACTTTTACTACAACCTAGTTCACTTCTACCTGAAACTGTTTTAATTGATGAACCTGAATTAGGGTTGCACCCTTATGCTATATCAGTATTAGCAGATGTTATTCATCAGGTATCTGATGAAAAGCAACTAATTATTTCTACACAATCAGTAGAACTGGTTAATTTGTTCGAGCCAGAGGATGTTATTGTGGTAAATCAAGAAGATGATGCTTCTACTTTTACTCGTTTAGATGCAGAAAAATTATCTGATTGGCTTGAGGAATATGCTCTTGGCGAGCTTTGGAAGCAAAATATATTTGGAGGTCGCCCTTAATGAAATGTATCAATGTTTTTGTAGAAGGACAAACGGAGGAAGCTTTTATTAAGGATGTTGTCGCTCCATCCTTATATCATCTAAATATTTTCTTATACCCTCGTCTTTTATCCACGTCCAAAAAAGGTAAAGGAGGTGCAATTACTTATGATCGGCTTCATTTTCATGCTCGAAATGCTTTACGTCAAAACCCTACATGGTTTTTAACTACCTTTTTTGATTTGTATGCTTTGGATAATACTTTTCCAGAATTTAATTCTATTCAATCATTAAATTCCCCGTTAGATAAAGCCAATCACTTAGAAACAGCTTTGCACAATCAAATTCTTAATGAATTTAATATTCAACCATCTCAATTTTTCCCACATATTCAACCTTATGAATATGAAGGGTTGCTATTTTCTGATGTCAACCAGTTCGGACAAGTCGAACCCGAATGGCAACGATATCAAAATCAATTGATGCAAATCCGTAATAATTTTGATACACCAGAACATATAAATAATAGTTACCAGACAGCGCCATCAAAAAGATTAGAAGCACTTCTTGACCCCAAATATCGTAAAACCCGTCATGGACCACTTTTAGCAAAAAAAATAAGTTTAGCAATTATTGAAAATGAATGTGAGCATTTTAGACAATGGTTAGATAGATTAAGAAATGTATAACATAACTTTTCTACTTAACCAACACCACCACCGACTCCAGATGCCCTGTATGAGGAAACATATCAATCATTGCCCCTTTAATTAGTTTGTAGCCTTTTTCAATCAACTTTTCGCAATCTCGGACGAGGGTTGCGGGGTTGCAGGATACATATACAATCCGTTCGGGTTGCAGTTCGCATAAGTGATCGAGTGCGAACAAAGCACCATTTCGGGCAGGATCAAGCAAAA
>NZ_JARIDQ010000080.1 GCF_029256985.1 Otariodibacter sp.
GAGGATCGGTAACATCAACAGATAATAACTGACCAGATAAAGCATCAACCAATGATTGTACTGTTCCCTCACCGCCATCAGCCATTGGGACTTTTATACATTCTGCATCAGGAACGACTTTTTTGACCCCTTTCTCAATGGCATTCGCAACTTCAAGAGCAGTTAAACTTTCTTTGAAAGAATCTGGAGCAATAATGATTTTCATAAGAATCCTCTACAATCTAAAACAAATTGAATACACCAAAAATAAGTGTTGAAATAATTGTCATAACTAATCCTACAGCGCTTTCGTAAGGAATTAATTTTAAACGCTCTTTAATATCCATATTCACACTACCACCAGTCGCATGAAAGAATGAACCGTGGGGCATATGATCAAATACTGTAGCTCCTGCATGAATCATTGCTGCTCCAGCAATTCCGCTCACACCTAATTCCATTAATGTCGAACCAAAAATATTAGAAGCTACGGCAGTTCCAGCAGTAGTTGATGCTGTTGCTAGAGACATTAAGGCACCAGAAATAGGAGCCAGTAGATATGAAGGCAATCCTGAGGCAGTTAACCCTTCAATCAATACATCTTTCAAACCAGAATTTGCAATAATCCCTGCAAGTGTTCCTGTTCCTAATAACATAATTGCTACTGGAGTCATTTTATTTAATCCTATAATGGCATAACTATTGATATGTTTAACTTTACCCATACTCAAAGCACCAATTAAGCCACCTAAAGGTAAAGCGATTAACGGATCAACATTAATTCCAAATAATGGCCGTAATGTGAGTAGTAATATCGCAAATAAAGGTGCGGTAATTGCGGCAAGGAATCGAGGTAAGTCATTGTTATCAATAAGTTGTACTTCATTATTGCTAACTTTAGATCCCTTATTCATTAATGACTTAGCTAAAAAATATGTTACAACTAATCCAAATATAGCAGGGATAATACCTGCTAACATGACTGAAGTAAGAGGAATATTAAAAGCATCTGATGCTGCAATAGCATTTGGATTTGGCGATATTAAATTTCCAGCTTTACCCCCACCAATCATTGCAAGCAATACAGCTGCCTTAGAGAGATCCACCCGTTTAGCAAGGGCTAATGCAATTGGCGATACTGTAATCACAGAAACATCCACAAAAACCCCTACAGCGGTTAATATCATTGTCGCTAATGCAAGAGCAAGTAAAGCTCTTCTTTCTCCCATTTTCTGAACGATAGTTTCAGCAATGGTATTTGCTGCCCCTGATTCAATAAGAACCCCAGCTAAAATACCTGCAGCTAAAATTCGCATTACTGCGGTAGTAATTCCTTGCGCTCCGCCAATCATCAAGGATACAGTTTGTGTTAAATCAGCACCACCGACTAAACCACCAACTAGTGCACCAACAATCATGCCATAAGCTGGAGGAGTCCTCCTCAAAATTAAAGTAATTGCCACAATTAATGCCACGATAGCGCCAAGTGCAGATACGTTACTCATAAAGATTTCTCCCTAAATGATAAATGAACGATTTATTTTTCAATATCTTTCATAAAAAATCTTTATAAGAAATTACAAAAATCATACTTAATATGACTTTATTTTTGTTTTTTAGGACAATAATGCCTATAAAAAAGTACTAAGATATAGAATAAATTTTTCATCTAACTTATTGAAAGATAACCCTGTAATTTTCTCTATTTTGTCTAATCGGTAACGAAGTGTATTAGGATGAATAAATAATTTGGTCGAGGTGTGAGATAGATCACAATTTGATAAAAAATATTGCTGTAATGTTTTTCTTAAAACAGATTTATCATCCTCTTGCTGTAATACAGAAAGAGGTTTCATTAACTCTTTAAAATACCAAGAATCTGATAACGGATTTAGTAATGAAGGTAATTTATATTCTTCGAACGCATAAATATTTTTCTTCGGAAAATGTTTTAACCCATAATCAAGGGCATTTAATGCCGTTTGGTAAGATAAATATAATGCATCATATCCTGCTAAATTAGCGCCAATTGCTACCTTATAATCTTTTGTTAAAAATCTTTTTGAAGAAAACTTAAATTTCTTATTTTGTTTTGATGTATAAAGGACAACTACACAGTCAAAAGAGATAACCACTACATTCTCTTTCAAGAATTCCTGCTCCAATTCATATACTAGTTCCTGTAATCTTTCTACATTCGGATTAAATAATTTAACCAATATGACAGAACAAGCTAGACTAAAATTAAAATTAAAAAAAGTGGCCTGTTCTTCTAAAACTTGTGATGAAATAGATGATTTTAATAGCTGTAAGATAAATTCTTCACGATAACGATGATCCCAACGTTCTTTTTCCAAAGCGACCGCTTGTTCTACTATCAACTCTGCCGTCATTTTAACTAATTCTGCATAAGGCTTTACTTCTTCAGGCTCTCCAGAAATTCCAACACAACCTAATTTATCTCTCTGATAAATGATTGGTAAATTAATACCTGGCTTCACCTCATATTGCCATTGTCTTGCCAAAATAGCATCAATTTCAACGATTCTTTCCTGTCTTAAAGCCAGTATTGCCCCAGTATGCCTTTGCCCAATCCTAGTAGGATCCCCAGAAGCAATGATGATACCATTCTCATCCATAACATTCACAGAGTAATGAATAATTTTCATTGCTCTTTTAACAATACTTTGTGCAATAACTTGATTCAATTTCATCTTTTAGTTGCATTCAAATAAATGATTACATCCTTCCAGCCATAAATAAACGCACACAAAACATCCCAATAATAGTTGCGGTAATGCCACCTAAAGTATGTAGGCT
>NZ_JARIDQ010000086.1 GCF_029256985.1 Otariodibacter sp.
AAATGTCCCTGGAATAGAATTACCAGGTATTGATATGACAGAAATAGCGAAAGGTTATGGATGTAATTCATCTCGAGTGAATAGCGTGGCAGAGTTAGATGAAGCGATCAAAAAAGCCTTAAGCGACCCACATGTACACTTGATTGATGTACATGTAGATCCAGGTAAAGGTCAAGTGTATTA
Source organism: Otariodibacter sp. (assembly GCF_029256985.1). GTDB lineage: Bacteria > Pseudomonadota > Gammaproteobacteria > Enterobacterales > Pasteurellaceae > Otariodibacter. Next base: position 184 of record NZ_JARIDQ010000086.1, read on the forward strand.
ATATTTGAGGTCAAATAATGTTCGATACTATTATTAGTGCATTATTACCTATCTACGTTGGTATTGCGTTAGGTTTTTTCGCAGGGAAGCGTGGGATAGTTGATAATCAGAATGTGAAATCAATCAACATGATGTTGATGACATTTATGGTGCCTTTAACCATGTTTATTGCCATTGCACGTACTCCGAGAGAGTTGATTCTTCCTAATTTACCTCTTATTTTGGTAATAGGATTATCCATGCTCGTAATGTTCTTTGGAACTTTACTTATCCAACGTAAATTCTTTGGATTTGGATTGACTGATGGGGTTGTACAAGCATTAATCGTTGCATTCCCTAACTTTGCCTCTCTTGGTATCCCACTCTTATTACCTTTGTACGGTGATCAGGCTGCATTACTCGCAGCAACAGGGATTGTGTCAGGTTCAATTTTTGTGACACCTATTGCATTATCATTGTTGAGAATGGGAAGTGCAATTGACTCTGGAGCTGAAGTTTCTGTTACTAAAGAGTTCTTTAAAGCGCTTTCTGGCGCAGTGAGAACGCCTGTATTTTTCTTCCCCATTTTAGGTTTGATATGGTCAATATTAGGTATCCCAATGCCAAGTTTTGTTCCTACTTTATTTGGACCAATTACTCTTGCAACTGGTGGGGTTGGATTATTCATTACGGGCTTATTACTTTCTGCCCAAAAGATACAATTAAATGTTAATGTAACGTTGAGTGCTATATTAGCGAATATGATTCAACCTTTAGTTGGTCTGGGTATTGGCCTATTGATAGGAATTGATTATGTAACAGCCGCACGTGCAGCAATTTTAATGGCTATTCCATCCGCATTCTTTGGCTTAGTATTTGGCGCATTAGTGAATTCTCGTCCAGCCGTAGCTGGTGCAACACTACTATTATCTTCAATAGGAGGTATCTTTACACTTGCAATTTTCTTAGGTTGGCTAGTGTAAAATTGTGATTTATAAATTAGTCATCTCATGAGATTAACTTGTGAGATGACTTTGTAATATACGTAAAATATTCATTTAAACTGACCGCTTGTAAACAAATTTTACGATCTATATCGAATAATACAATTTTTCTATTTTGAAAATGTTATAAAAACCACTAGCCTAATAAGAAAGACACAAGTAAAATCTGCAACCTTTAATTCTTGCAAAACTAACCTTTTGCCATAATTCGTGTAATAACGAGGCTATTATCAATGTCTGAAACAATTCAAGCAACAAATATTAGTTGTACAACGACTAAACAAGAAAAAATTAATTTATTAGATTTAAACCGCCAACAAATGCGAGAGCTATTCGCAGAAATGGGAGAAAAGCCTTTTCGTGCAGATCAGTTAATGAAATGGATTTACCATTTTGGTGAAGATAACTTTGATAATATGACGAATATTAACAAAGTATTACGTGAAAAATTAAAACAAATCGCTGAAATTAAAGCACCTGAAGTTGCTGTCGAACAACGTTCTTCAGATGGTACAATAAAATGGGCAATGCAAGTAGGTGATCAACAAATTGAAACGGTTTATATTCCAGAAGATGATCGTGCAACATTATGTGTATCTTCACAAGTTGGCTGTGCGTTAGCTTGTACATTCTGTTCAACAGCACAACAAGGGTTTAACCGTAATTTATCTGTTTCAGAAATTATTGGACAAGTGTGGCGAGCCTCTAAAATTGTGGGGAATTTTGGTGTAACAGGTATTCGTCCTATTACTAATGTGGTAATGATGGGAATGGGGGAGCCGTTACTTAATATGAGTAATGTTATTCCAGCAATGGAAATTATGCTAGATGATTTTGCCTATGGCCTATCAAAACGCCGTGTTACGCTTTCAACTTCAGGTGTAGTTCCTGCATTGGATAAAATGCGAGATCAAGTTGATGTAGCTTTAGCAATTTCACTTCATGCGCCTAATGATGAGTTACGTAATGAGATAGTACCAATTAACAAGAAATATAACATTAAAATGTTAATTGATTCAGTGAATGAGTATTTAAAAGTATCTAATGCCAATCATGGTAAAGTCACTATTGAGTATGTGATGCTAAATCAAGTAAATGATGGAGTAGAACATGCTCATCAATTAGCTAAGGTATTAAAAAACACCCCAAGTAAAATCAATTTAATACCATGGAATCCGTTCCCAGAAGCACCTTATGCAAAAAGTTCAAATACCCGTATTGATCGTTTTCAAAAAACATTAATGGAATATGGTTTTACTGTAACTGTCAGAAAAACACGTGGTGATGATATTGATGCAGCTTGTGGCCAGCTTGCTGGAGATGTAATAGATAGAACCAAACGTACAATGGAAAAACGTAAGTTTGGTCAAAATATATCTATTTCAACACATTAATATTTTATTTACTTTAATGGTGAATAGATTAGCCATATTTACCATCTTTATTTTTAAGTGAGTCGTAGAGGTTATTATGAAATTTGCAAAATATTCTCAGAATATTACCGCTTGTTTAGCTATTCTATGGCTTGCTGGCTGTACAATCCAATCTAATCAATCTGTTAAATTTAAACGCTCTGAAGCTGTAGAAGCAAGAGTAAAATTAGCTCTAGCTTATTTAGAGCAAAATGATTTTCCAAAAGCAAAGCAGAATATAGATACAGCAATGAAACATGATAGTAATGACTATCTACCCTACTCTATACTCGCTTATTATTACCAACAAATTGGTAATACAACTAATGCTGAAAAAGCATATCAATCTGCCATTCAATTAAGCCAAAAACAAAATAATAATGATCAAGCTTCTCCTGATGTATTGAATAATTATGGTACATTTTTATGTAAGCAGGGGAAGTTTGAACAGGCTTATACCCAATTTAATTTAGTGTTAAATAGTGAAAGACCTTATTATCATCAAGCAGATACTCTTGAGAATTTAGCTCTATGTGCTTATGAGGCTGGAAATAATACCCTTAAGAAAAACGCTTTAACACAATTAATTAAATTGGATACTAATCGAGCAGAACAATTGAATAAATTAATTAAATAACTTGTTTAACTCTTGTTTCTATTTGGTTTAGTCCATTTAGACGGGTACTGGTTAAGTGACGAGTAATCCCCAAGTCATCAAATAATTTTTGAATATTAAATAATTTAAGTTCTTCTCTCGATTGTGTAGACAATGAGGCAGTAACTATAACTAACAACCCTTGCATTAAGCGAGCATCACTATACGCTTTGATTATTCTTGGTTCTAACTGAAATTCAAACCACAATCGACTTTCGCAACCATGAATTTCAGTCCATTGCGCTAGTTCTTCTTCCGTTGGTTTAGGGAGTTTTTTACTTAATTGAATGAGCAAGCGGTATCTTTCTTCCCAAGATTTGCAATTCGCGAACTGAATATAAATTTCATCAATGGACATATGTTCTCCTGTAATTTGCAAAAGATTGTAACGATCTCACCGCTATTTGTTAATCTCTTTATTTATACAGTGGGCAATTTTTGCTAGAATTCACCAAGTTAACGGTTTTTTATATAAGGAACACAGAATGGCAGTTATTCCAATGGTAGTTGAGCAAAGTTCAAAAGGTGAACGAGCTTATGATATCTACTCTCGTTTATTAAAAGAACGAATTATCTTCTTGAATGGTGAAGTAGAAGATAACATGGCAAATTTGATCGTGGCACAATTACTTTTCCTTGAATCAGAAGATCCAGAAAAAGATATTAGTATTTATATTAACTCACCGGGTGGCTCTGTTACAGCCGGCATGGCAATTTTTGATACAATGAATTTTATTAAACCTGATGTTAGCACTGTTTGTATTGGACAAGCGTGTTCAATGGGGGCTTTTTTACTTTCAGCAGGAGCTAAAGGTAAACGTTTTGCGTTACCACATGCACGAGTAATGATTCACCAACCATTAGGTGGGTTCCGTGGACAAGCTTCAGATATTCAAATACATGCGCAAGAAATTTTAAAAATTAAACAAACTTTAAATCAACGTATGGCAGAGCATTCTGGTCAACCTTTAGAAAAGGTAGAAAAAGATACTGATCGTGATAACTTTATGTCTGCTGAGGAAGCAAGAGCTTATGGTTTAATTGATGCAGTAATGACACATAGAGATGGTAAATAATGAGTAATTTTGAGAAAGAGCCACACTGTAGTTTCTGTGGAAAACAACGTTCAGAAGTCGATGCTTTAATTGAAGGTACTGAAGGTTATATTTGTAATGAATGTATTGAGGAATCTTATACGTTATTAAATTCCGATGAAGATTTATTAAGTGAGACTGATAAAAAACAAGACGGGGAAGTCTTTGATAAAGTCCCAACTCCTCATGAAATTCATGCGCATTTAGACGAATATGTAATTGGGCAATCTCATGCGAAAAAGGTTTTGTCTGTTGCAGTTTATAACCATTATAAGAGATTACGTAATACTTTGGCTGATAATAAAGAAAGTGAAGAGGTTGAGTTAGGTAAAAGTAATATTTTATTAATTGGACCAACAGGAAGCGGAAAAACATTATTAGCAGAAAGTTTAGCTCGTCGTTTAAACGTTCCTTTTGCTGTCGCAGATGCAACTACATTAACCCAAGCAGGCTACGTGGGCGAAGATGTTGAAAATGTGATCCAAAAATTATTAATGAAATGTGATTATGATCCAGAACAAGCTGAAAGAGGGATCATTTTTATCGATGAAATCGATAAGATCACTCGTAAATCAGAAAATCCATCATTAACTCGTGATGTTTCTGGCGAAGGTGTACAACAAGCGTTGTTAAAACTTGTAGAAGGTACTGTAGCGAATATTAACCCACAAGGTGGACGTAAACATCCTAAACAAGAAACAATTCCAGTCGATACATCTAAAATTCTATTTATTTGCGGTGGAGCTTTTGCTGGATTAGATAGAATTGTTGGAGCGAGAACAAATAAGCAAGGTGGAATTGGTTTTGGTGCTGAATTAAAGAAAGATAAAGAGCGTGAAGCTCTTTCTGAATTATTTAAACAGGTTGAGCCAGAGGATTTAGTAAAATTTGGGTTGATACCAGAATTGATTGGCCGTTTACCAATAATCACACCTTTAGAAGAATTAGATGAACAAGCATTAGTGAAAATTCTTACTGAGCCTAAAAATGCTATTATTAAGCAATACCAAGCTTTATTTAATATGGAAGGAGTAGAATTAAAATTTACTAAAGATGCTTTACTTGCAATAGCTCAAAAAGCAATTTCACGTAAAACAGGCGCTCGTGGATTACGTTCAATTGTTGAAGAATTATTACTGGATACAATGTACGATCTTCCTTCACTTAATGCAAAGAAGGTTACTGTAGGCAAAGCTGTTGTTGAAAAAAGTGATAAACCTAAAATTGACTAACCAATAGAAATTAAAAAAAGAATAGATGATGGATATTATCCATTCTTTTTATATAAGGCTGATGATGAAAATTTGGCAATCAATTAACCTTTTCACTATCCTACTTTCTCCCTTATCTCTGCTTTTTTTTCTGATAAGTGCTTTGAGAAAATGGTTATATAGTAAAAGAATTATTAAAACTTATCGCTCTCCAGTACCTGTTTTAGTAGTCGGAAATATTTCTGTTGGTGGGAATGGTAAAACGCCAACAGTAATATGGCTTGTTGAGCAGTTACAACAGCGAGGGATTAAAGTAGGCGTAATTTCTCGAGGTTATGGCGGTACAAATAAAATCTTTCCTCAGCTTGTTACTGCTAAAAGCCTGCCAGTTGAAATGGGAGATGAACCCGTATTGATTGCACAACGTACTCAAGCTCCTGTTGCTATTTCACCTAATCGTCAGCAAAGTATTGAGTTATTACTTTCTCAGTATGATTTAGATCTAATCATCACTGATGATGGCTTGCAACATTATGCGTTAGAACGTGATATGGAATGGGTAGTCATTGATGGTGAACGTCGCTTTGGTAATGGATTTTTATTACCTGCTGGTGGATTGCGTGAGTTACCAAATCGTTTAAATTCTGTACAGGCAGTGATTTGTAATGGTGGAATTGCAAAAAATAATGAGCAGTTAATGACTTTACAGCCAGATGATGCCATTAATTTGAAAACGAGGGAAAAAAAACCACTTACACAATTTTATGGCAAACCTTGTATTGCTTTTGCTGGGATAGGCTATCCACCTCGATTTTTCAATATGTTGCATGATTTAGGGATTAAATTGAACGAAAGTCATAGTTTTGCGGATCATCAATCTTATACAGCAGAAAGTATTCAGGAAATTTCTCAACCAAATATCCCATTGCTGATGACAGAAAAAGATGCCGTAAAATGTTTGGCATTTGCTCAAGATAATTGGTGGTATATTCCAGTATCTGCAAAACTATCTAACGAATCTACCGTTTACTTACTTGATCCAATTTTAAAATTATTAGGAAAACAATATGAATGAAACATTATTAAATATAATTGCCTGCCCTGTTTCTCATACGAAATTGGAATGGGATAGAGAAAATAATCGTTTAATTTCTCGTGAAGCCAATCTATTTTACCCAATAGAGAATGGTATTTTAATTTTATTACCAGAGAAAGCAGAAAAATTAGCATAAAAAAATGGAAGCACAATGCTTCCATTTTTTCCACCGCAACTAAATTATCTTGCTCTAAAAATAATACGAGCTTTACTTAAATCGTAAGGTGTCATCTCAACGGTAACTTTATCACCTGTTAAGATTCGGATATAATTTTTACGCATTTTCCCTGAAATATGAGCCGTAACAACGTGTCCATTTTCGAGTTCTACACGGAACATTGTATTAGGTAAGGTTTCTAGAATCGTACCTTGCATTTCTATGGAATCTTCTTTAGCCATTTATTCCTCTTATTCCTATTTTTGTTAATTCGTGAGTAACTTTTGTTAATTTAAGTGTCAGTTAAAGACAAAGCGCTGGATATTATACTATCCCTTACTCGAATTACAATCATTTACGTACAAAAGCTCTTCGTTTTGAATGGAATCGTTGAGCTGGATTATATCGAGGTGTAATTTTAACATGACTATGCATAATTGGATTTCTTCGTTTAAAATAGAAGAAACAGCTTATAAATAAACCTCCAGCAAGAAACAAAATAATTAATTCTCCATATAATAAATGAAAAAGATCATTAATTTTATTTTGTGTAGTCTGTCCATATTGAGTATTTAGAGTAACTCTTAAAAAACCAATAAGTTCTTGTTGAGATAATATGGGTTCAACAATTTGTTGTGTATTTGTATTTTGTTCACTTTCTTTTTTGGTTTGAAATTGATGAGCATTATTACTTTGTGCAATTAATACGCCTGATGTTGAGTAGAGTGTTGCATCAATCACAAATTCTTCTTTAGAAAATGTATCTAATGCATCGACTAACTCTTCATTTTCTGCATTTTGCACAAGTAATAATGAAAATAACTTTGCTTGTTGACGGACGATCAGATGTGACAAATTTGAAACTTGATTAATTGTAGCAAGTTGAGAACCTACTTTGAATTGACTAATGCCTGCGAAGATTATTGCAACAACTACAATACACAACATTGCAACCCCTGAAAGTATGCCTACCCTTAATATATTTTTCTTTGTTATTCTCATAGATACTCCCATTTTATTCCTTATCGTATTCTAGCCTGTAAATAATAAATGGACAATTTAAAAGGGATTATAGACAGGACGTGATTATTTTCTTATGATCATTCAAATACTTATTGCAGAAGATTTTGGTATGAAAAACACTTTTTTTATTTATTCAAGAACTCTAGATACGCAAAAGATAGAAAAAATTGCGTCTGACAACTGTGCTATTTTATTAGGTGCGAGTCAATATTTAGATTACCAAATCGCCTTTTTTAAAGGGAAATTGAATGAGTATATTCGTGAAAAGGCTAATTTGATGTCATTTGATTATAGTGATTTATCTATCATTCCTGATTTGACACAAACTGGATTGCTTGTAATGGATATGGACTCAACGGCAATAAAAATTGAATGTATTGATGAAATTGCTAAATTGGCTGGTACAGGTGAAAAAGTGTCAGATATTACCGCAAGAGCAATGCGAGGAGAACTCGATTTTGAACAAAGTTTGCGTGAGCGTGTAGGAACACTAAAAAATGCACCAGAAAGTATTTTGCAAAAAGTACGGGATAACTTACCGCTTATGGAAGGTTTTGAACAATTAATTTCAATACTTAAGCAATATAATTGGAAAATTGCCATTGCCTCTGGTGGATTTGATTATTTTGCCGATTATTTAAAACAAAAATATGGGCTAGATGAAGCTGTTTCAAATAAACTAGAAATTTCATCAGGTAAACTAACTGGAAATGTTCTGGGAAGAGTGGTAGACGCTCAATATAAATCTGATACCTTGTTACGATTAGGGAAAGATTTTAATATTCCTAAATCACAATGGGTTGCGATTGGTGATGGAGCAAATGATTTATTAATGCTTAATAGTGCAAGTCTAGGCGTTGCTATTCATGCAAAACCAAAAGTACAAGAACAAGCTAAATTTAAAATTAATTTTGGTGATTTAAGTGCATTAACCTTATTATTAAATGCAAAAAATTTATTGAATCAATTAGGAGAAAAAGAATATGCCATCCTTTGATATTGTATCTGAAATTACTATGCACGAAGTGCGTAATGCCGTTGAAAATGCTAATAGAGTATTAAGTACTCGTTATGATTTTCGTGGCGTAGAATCAGTTATTGAATTAAATGAAAAAAACGAGACTGTAAAATTAACCACTGAATCTGATTTCCAACTAGAACAATTAGTCGAAATTTTAATTGGTGCTTGTATTAAACGAGGTATTGAACACAGCTCTTTGGATATTCCTACTGAAAGTGAACACCATGGTAAACTTTACAGTAAAGAAATAAAGCTTAAACAAGGTATTGAAACTGAAATGGCGAAGAAAATTACTAAACTAATTAAAGATGCAAAAATTAAAGTACAAACTCAAATTCAAGGTGAGCAAGTACGGGTAACAGGAAAATCTAGAGATGATTTACAATCCGTTATTCAGCTGGTAAAAGGTGCAGAATTAGGTCAACCATTTCAATTTAATAATTTTAGAGATTAATTGAATGCTGAATATAAGATTTACTTAACGTTATGATATTTAGTTTATTTATCAATAACTAGACAAAAAAATATCATTTTGACTATGATATAGACAAGCGTTCCATTTTTTCAAAAAAGCGTTTGACATATTTTTAGAAACTAGTAATATGCGCATCCACAGACACAGTGTGTGGTGAGATGGCCGAGAGGCTGAAGGCGCTCCCCTGCTAAGGGAGTATGGGGTCAAAAACTCCATCGAGGGTTCGAATCCCTCTCTCACCGCCATTTACTCTTTATTGGGCACCCGTAGCTCAGCTGGATAGAGTACTCGGCTACGAACCGAGCGGTCAGAGGTTCGAATCCTCTCGGGTGCGCCATTTCCACATATATTCTTTCTTTATTCCTAGATATAATTAATAGGTACCATTTTTACTGGTTTTTTATGCTGAATTTTTCATACCAAGAACATATCCGTACTTACTATTCAGATTCTCGAAATATACATTTACAATTTACTTCTCTCTCTAAACAAGTATTCGCTGATGTATGTGTAATTGGTGCTGGCTTTTTAGGATTATCTACCGCACTGGAACTCGCAGAAAAAGGGAAACACGTCATTGTGCTAGAAGGAGCAAGAGTTGGCTTTGGTGCTTCTGGTCGTAGTGGAGGACAAGCAATAAATGGATTTGAAGAAGGCATAGACGAATATATTGAACAACAAGGATTTGAACAAGCTAAAAAATTATGGGATATGTCTCTTGAAGCAATTCAAATTATCGATGAGCGTATCAAAAAATATAATATTCAATGTGATTGGAAAAAGGGATATGCAACTCTTGCTTTGAATGAGCGACGTTTAGATGATCTTATCCGTATTGAGAAAGCTGCACATGATGCATTTGGTTACACCAATATGGAATTATGGGATAAAAAGAAGCTATCCAACCATGTTGGTAGTGAGGTTTATTGTGGAGGTTTATACGACTCTCAATCAGGTCATTTGCATCCATTGAATTATTGCTTGGGCTTAGCTAAAGCTGCAATAGATTCTCAAGTTTCTATTTTTGAGCATTCACCTGCTATAGATATTAAATCTAAAGATTCTTATATTGAGGTATCTACACCCGAAGGAATGGTTAAAGCAAATCATGTTGTATTAGCAACTAATGCTTATATTGACAGTAAAACCAATAAAAAATTTGGATCTACCCTTGCTCGTAAGATCTTACCTGTTGAAAGCTTTATTATTGCAACAGAACCTTTGGATGAGGATATGGCTAATAGTGTAATCAATAACGGTATGTCAGTATGTGATAATAATATTTTACTAGATTATTATCGTTTAAGTGCAGATAACCGATTACTATTTGGTAGTGATTCTAGTAGTAATACTAATATGATCGAAAAAATGCGTCGTAATATGTTAGATATCTTCCCTCAATTAGAATCAATAAAAATTGATTATGGATGGGCAGGACCTATTGATATGACTTTAAATGCTTCTCCTCACTTTGGTCGAATACAGTCGAATATTTACTTTGCTCAAGGTTTTTCTGGACATGGTGTTGCCTTAACAGGATTAGCAGGAAGAATTATTGCTGAAGCAATTGATGGTAATGATGAACGCTTAAGAGTTTTTGAGAAATTAAAAGTGCCGACTATTTGGGGGGGAAATTGTGTCAAAAAACTTGCACTCAAAATAGGTATACCTTATTACCGATTTTTAGATAAGTATAGATAATCTTTTTAAAGATCCAATGATATTGGACTTCTCTTTCTTTTACATTATTTTTGAGTTTAGTCTAGATAATAACTAGACTAAACTATTTTAACTAGTTGTTTTAAAAAATAAATGTAAATCTTTGAGTTACTATACCGACTGAACATCATTAGATTTATGGTAATAAATTGTTTGGCTTAAACAAACAATCTGACAGTTTACTGTAATACTAATAGAATGATATGTTTGTAATTCTTGTACTCACACTTTACACTCGCAAATAGACACTAGAGTCTTTTTGTGATTTCTTCTTACATCTATGATTGTAGGTTTAAATCGGCATACATTTGTTTGATATCTGCAGCTCTCTTCTTTAAGTTCTCTTAAGTGGTTAATATACGAAGCTTCCATACCACCATATTTCACTTTTTATTTACAAATAAGTTGATTTGATAATGTCATATTTACAGGCACAATTCTTGAGTTGATGCATTTACTTTAGCTTATTTTAGCATCGAGATTATTTATAGTTCAGTCATTATCTATGAGTATCTCTTATTTTTAGCTCTGTTACAAATAGTTCAACTGAAATTTAAATAATAGGTTTATTACCTTTTTGTTATTTAATTTTTGAGTAAAAATTATTCAATTTTATTGAAAAAATATGATTTTAGGTGTAATTTTGCGACACCAAAAGTAGCAATATTAATTTTGTAAAATTGGTAAGATTTTAAGATAAGTTTTTGGTATTTATCTATAAATAAATATACGTAGATATAAAAATATTAATTATAAAGGAGCTTTTATGAATGCCGTATGGCTTATGCTGATTGGCTTTATTACTTTTGCATTTGGCTGGTTTGTTTATTCCCGCTTATATTCATCAAAAGTATTAGAACTTGATGATAATTTCGTTACTCCAGCACATGAATATCGAGATAATGTAGACTTTGTTCCAGCAAACAAATTTGTGCTTTGGGGACATCACTTTACTGCTATTGCAGGAGCAGCTCCTATCGTTGGCCCTGCTATCGCTGTCCAATGGGGATGGTTACCTGCATTTCTGTGGGTTGTCATTGGAACCGTTGCATTTGCTGGTATTCATGATATGTCAGCACTATGGGCGAGTGTAAAAAATGAAGGTAAGAGTATAGGAACTATATGTACTCGCTTTGTTGGTAACAAAGTTGGTCAACTATTTATGGTTGTTATTTTCTTAGTTTTATTAATGGTAAATGGGGCATTTGGCGTTATTATTGCTAAAGAGAGTGTAGAGCATACTAGTACCATTATCCCAGCTTGGGGGGCTGTTGTAATTGCTCTCTTGATGGGACAAGCTATGTATAGATTTAAGATGAAACTTGTTCCAGTTACTATTGTAGCAGTTATTGCACTTTATGTTCTTGTTCCAATTGGAGTAGCCTTTCCTGTGAGCTTACCAGATTCATTCTTTGGATTAAATCAAGATTCTCAATGGGTTGTGTTACTTTATATCTATGCAGGTATTGCCTCCATTCTTCCTGTATGGGCATTACTTCAACCTAGAGACTACGTTAATGGCATTCAATTATTTGTTGGTTTAATCTTACTATACGCAAGTATCATTATTGTTCATCCAAGTATTTCTGCACCGAGCATTATTCCTGCCGTGACAGATAATCCAGGTGGATGGCAAATGGTAATTCCTGTGCTATTCATTACTGTTGCTTGTGGTGCAATAAGTGGTTTCCATGGAATAGTAAGTTCTGGTACAACATCAAAACAAGTTAATAAAATGCAAGATGTACGTTTTGTTGGATACTTAGGATCTATGGGTGAAGGATCTTTAGCTTTAGCGACAATAATTGCTTGTGTTGCTGGATTAAGCTTAGTAAATGCAGATCTCAATCTTGATAGCTGGGCAGACTTATATAAAGGAGGTACTGCAAGCTTTGTATCTGGCGGTGGTGCTATTATCTTCGAAGGACTTGGTATTCCGCAAGGCGCAAGTTCAACCTTACTTTCTCTTATGGTTATCCTCTTTGCTGCGACAACGATGGATGCAGGTATTCGTCTTCAAAGATATATTATCCAAGAATGGGGGGATATGTATGATATTAGCTTCTTAAGAGGTAAAGGCGTTGCGACTATTGTTGCTGTAGCAACTTCTTTCGCTATTTCAATGAATGGAGTGAGCGATGGTCAAGTTGCTATTTGGCCTTTATTTGGTGCAACCAACCAATTATTAGCTAGCCTTACACTTATGGTAACAGCAGTTATCTTGCTTAAGTCTAACAAATTTAGCGGTAGCTTAATTGTTCTTATTCCTATGAGCTTTATTCTGATCATGAGCTTCTGGGGTGCCATTATTAAACTTGGTGATTATTACATGGCTGAGAATTATCTACTTACAGTCTTAAATGCCATTGTTATTATTGTAACTTTACTTGTTGTACTATCTTCACTTAAAGTGATAAGCAAAGTATTGGCTGACAGAAAAACATCTGCTTAAATATCTTACATTGCCTTGCTTTACGCAAGGCAATGTATTTTTAAGGATTTGGTATGATAAAAAGAATTATTCGATTTACAAAAGATCTTGAGCAGTTTTATGTAGGCATGCATAAAAGTGCAATTCTAAAAGAAAATACAGAGATTGATGATTTCTTCATGATTATTGCTTTTAGTGAAATTTACGGTATAGAAAATCCATATTCTCTTTATACATTAGAAATGTTACCAGCACTTATGCCACGATTCCATCGTTGGCATCAGAAAGTTGGGTTAAGACATTCCTTCTTTGAAAATTTTCCATGTAGTTGCTGTTGCTAAAAGGATCTGATATGAATAGTAAACAACTTCCTAAAGTGTTATTTGTCGGAGGGAAAGGTGGTGTTGGGAAAAGTACAACTTCAAGTGCTATAGCTGTTGCATTATCTAATGCACATAATAAAGTTCTATTAGTATCTACGGATCCTGCTCATAATTTAAGTGATATCTTTGATGTTAAATTAAAAAATACAACAACAAAGATAAATGAGAATTTGAATATCATTGAGATTGATTCAGCTCTTGAAGCAAAAACTTATGTAAACCATGTTGCAAAAAATATGAGAGGCTTTGTTAGTGCCACAAGCTATGATCGCATAGACGATTATTTTACCAAAGTAGCGGATAGCTCTTCAACTTTGGAAGCAGCATTGTTTGAAAGGTTAACAACAATTTTGACCAAAGAAGCTGATGAATATGATTATGTTATCATTGATACAGCACCGACAGGTCATACCTTAAGATTATTCTTCATGCCTAAGGAATTAAAAGACTGGAGCAAAACATTACTTAGTATGCAAGAACGTGGTGGTATGAGTGAGAAAGTTTTAGGTCATTTGGAGGGCGGGGATAAAAATAGATTCAGCGATCCAGATGGCTTTATTCGAGGACAATTAATAGAAGTTCTTGACGAAAGATATCTCCGATATAGCGCATTTTCAAATTTAGTTAAAGATCCTAAAAAGTGTGGCATTATTCTCGTATTAAATGCTTCAAAATTAGCTATTGCAGAAACAGAAAGAGCAATTCAAAGCTTGGATAAAAAAGGCTTAAAGCCTTATGCAATTGTATTAAATAAAGTGTTACCAACAGATTCAGAGGATGAATTCTTAAGTTCTAGAATTGCACAGGAAGCAGAGTATGTATCTCAGAGTGATAAGATGTTTAGTCGTTATCATTATGCAAAGATTCCACTCTTTAAACGAGATATCATAACAAAAGAGAGTCTTGAGGTTTTTGGTAAGAGTGTGCTTGACTCTATTATCGAATAAAATATAGAGCTAAGTAGATTAGCCCTATAAATTTCTATATATGTTGTACTGTTTTAGGAGAGAGTTATGGTCTATTATATCTAAAAATAAAAGCCTTAATTATTATTCAAGACCTCTTATAGTATTTTTAATAACCACTCAATACTTTTGCAGGCTCTAATTTTGAGGCTCGTATCGCTGGATATAAACTTGCAATCAAACTAAGTATCACCGTGGCAAGCAATACCCATACAATATCTAACCAGTGAATTTCACTTGGTAAAAAATCAATAAAGTAAATCCCATCAGAAAGCAGTTTAATATTGAAAAATTGCTCAATTCCTTTAATTATTCCAGTTAGATTAAGAGAAACAATTACACCGAGGATAATGCCAAATAGCGCACCTTTCATCCCAGAAATTAATCCATACCATAGGAATATTTGACGAATAAAATGATTATTTGCCCCTAGCGTACGTTGGATCGCAATGTCACCTTGTTTATCCTTAACAGCCATTACGAGCGTAGAAATGATATTAAAACAGGCTACGCCAATTACAAGCACCATCGCAATATACATAACAGTTCGGATAAGCTGGATATCGTTATACATATAACCAAATTGGTTTATCCACGTTTGCACTGAAAGCATTTGTGGATAAGTATTTAACGAAGAAAAATCCATTTCTCTTACTTTAAATGGTGAGGTAACGGATAACTCTATTCCTGAAATTTGATTAGCTTGGTAGCCTAACAATTCCTGTGCTTTCCTTAACGGTAATAGGGTGTAAGTGTGATCTAATTGCCCGTCTAAACGCAAAATACCTGTTATCGGTAAATTAAAGCGAAGAGGTTGTGCCATTTTTCCATCATTAGTGTTTTGAGGAAGAAGTAAGGTTACATCATCGCCGACAGTTACATCTAAATCTCTAGCAATCCCAGCACCTACAATTAGTCCACCCATTTTTTGAAAGTTTTGCCATTGTTCAGCAGGGATAAATTGACTTAATGCACTGACTTTATCTTGTTCGATGGCTTCAACCCCTTTAACTTGTGTAATTTTTAAAGTTGAACCATTTTCGATTAGCCCAGTGAAACTCACAAAAGGTGAAATAGCGGTTACTTCCGGGATATTTTTTGCAATTTCGGTTAAATAATCCCGATTTTGTACTATGCCTTGTCCATCTTCACTATATGCTTTAATTTCCACGTGAGGCACAACGGATAATACACGTTGATTAAGTTCTCGCTCAAAACCATTCATTGCACTCAACCCAATAATTAGCACTGCCACACCTAAAGCAATCCCAATGCTAGAAAAGAGAGAGATAAGGGATACAAGGCGATTTTTTTGTTTACCTCGCTGGTAACGCCAACTAATAAAAAAAGGAGTATTCATTAGTTTTCCTCTTGTAATAAGCCATCGCGCATTGTTAGGCGGCGATTGAGTTTTTGTGCTAAATTGAGATCGTGAGTAACCAGTAAAAATGCAATATGTTGTTCTTGGTTGAGTTGTTTAATCAATTCAAAAATACTTTCTGTTGTTTTGTGATCAAGATTACCGGTTGGTTCATCCGCCAACACTAACGCTGGTTTATTCACCAAGGCACGAGCAATAGCGACACGTTGTCTTTCACCACCAGAAAGAGCTGATGGTCGATGTGTAATTCGATGGGATAATCCGACCGCTTGTAACATTTTTTCAGCACGATCTTTTGCTTCGGTTTTATTTTGTTGTCCAATTAACATTGGCATCATTACATTTTCTAAGGCACTAAAATCAGCCATTAAATGATGAAATTGGTAAACAAAGCCAAGATACTGGTTGCGTAATTTCGCCAAGGCATTATTACTAAGTTGTTGTAGGGATTGATTTTGAATAAAAACCTCACCACTACTAGGTTGATCTAATCCACCTAATGTGTGCAAAAGGGTGCTTTTACCTGAACCAGAGCTACCAACAATCGCAACTAATTCGCCTTTTGACATAGAAAAAGAGACATCCCGTAAGACTTGGGTTTTGTTGTCGCCTTCTTGATAAAATTTTGTGATATTTTTACAACTGAGCAATATTTCTGAATTCATAATTTAGTGTTTCGTTTTAATACATTGAATAATGATAGCTTAGTTTTAGTAAAATAACCGATTAGGATCAAATTACCGTTATTTTTTGTGAAGTATGTCACTTTTTTGCAAGACAAAATAACAAAATCACATTACTATATACAGTAGTTTTTTATTTTATATTAACTCTTACATTGAGGATATTAACAATGGCAAAAATCGTTAAAGTAATTGGTCGTGAAATCATCGACTCTCGTGGTAACCCAACTGTTGAGGCAGAAGTGCATTTAGAAGGTGGTTTCGTTGGTTTAGCAGCTGCTCCATCAGGTGCGTCAACAGGTTCACGTGAAGCGTTAGAATTACGTGATGGTGATAAAGCACGTTTCCTTGGTAAAGGTGTGTTAAAAGCAGTAAGTGCGGTAAATAATGAACTTGCACAAGCAATCTTAGGTAAAGATGCGTCTAA
This sequence comes from Otariodibacter sp., assembly GCF_029256985.1. Classification (GTDB taxonomy): domain Bacteria; phylum Pseudomonadota; class Gammaproteobacteria; order Enterobacterales; family Pasteurellaceae; genus Otariodibacter. Next base: position 17,300 of record NZ_JARIDQ010000086.1, read on the forward strand.
CCAGGCTGAAATTGATCAAATTATGATTGATTTAGACGGCACAGAAAATAAATCTAAATTTGGTGCAAATGCAATTCTTGCAGTGTCTTTAGCAAATGCAAAAGCAGCAGCAGCATCAAAAGGTTTACCACTTTACGCTCACATCGCAGAATTGAATGGCACTCCAGGTGTTTACTCTATGCCGTTACCAATGATGAATATCATCAATGGTGGTGAACACGCAGATAACAACGTTGATATCCAAGAATTTATGATTCAACCAGTTGGTGCTAAAACATTAAAAGAAGCACTTCGTATTGGTTCTGAAGTTTTCCACAATCTTGCAAAAGTATTAAAAGGCAAAGGTTTAAGTACAGCAGTTGGTGATGAAGGTGGTTTTGCACCTAACTTAGAATCAAATGCAGCCGCTCTAGCTTGTATTAAAGAAGCTGTTGAAAAAGCAGGTTATGTATTAGGTAAAGATGTAACTTTAGCTATGGATTGTGCATCATCTGAATTCTACAACAAAGAAACTGGTATGTATGAAATGAAAGGTGAAGGTAAATCATTCACTTCTCAAGAATTTACACACTATTTAGAAAAATTATGTGAAGAATACCCAATTAAATCAATCGAAGATGGTCAAGATGAATCTGACTGGGATGGCTTCGCTTACCAAACTAAAGTATTAGGTGATAAGATCCAATTAGTGGGCGATGACTTATTCGTAACTAATACTAAGATCTTAAAAGAAGGTATTGAAAAAGGTATCGCTAACTCAATCTTAATCAAATTCAATCAAATTGGTTCATTAACTGAAACATTAGCTGCAATCAAAATGGCTAAAGATGCAGGTTACACAGCAGTAATTTCTCACCGTTCTGGTGAAACTGAAGATGCAACTATTGCAGATTTAGCAGTAGGTACAGCAGCGGGTCAAATCAAAACTGGTTCAATGAGTCGTTCAGATCGTATTGCTAAATATAACCAGTTAATCCGTATCGAAGAAGCATTAGGTGATAAAGCACCATTCTTAGGATTAAAAGCAGTTAAAGGCCAAGCATAATCATTACTTGATAAATAAACCACTAAGGCCTCCCTTAGTGGTTTTTATTTAGGTTATGCTATATTTACTTTTCATCAAACAAATTGAGAATAAACTACATTCTTATCAAGATAGGCCATAAATGAGAGAGCTCGTTTTTACACAATTTGAGACTAAAGGCTCAGAAGTATCTCATTTAGCTGATTCAATTTATAACGCCCAAATTCGCATTGATCAGTTGGATAAACTTCGAATTCAACGAGTCTTAAATAATAATACAGAAGAATTCCATAAGGTATTCTCGCTGATTCCATCCTTTGTTCATTATAACCATCCCAATTTAATTGGATACGTTGAAGGTGCTCCGGAAGGAATTTATCAATTTGAGCAAGATAAGATTCAAAATAAATATTTTTCCAACTATATTCCAGAAATAATCAGTGAAAATCAAAATTACCAGTTTGATGCACTTTATGTTATGGGAAGCTTAGGTTCAATCACTCAAACAACCCTTTCTGATATTGATATTTGGCTTTGTCATACAAAAACATTTACTGAGAATGAGCTATTTTTACTCAATAAAAAATTAACATTAATAGTACAATGGGCTAAAAATCTAGGAGTTGATGTTAATTTCTACCTAATGAACCCAGATAAATTTAGAACTCAAAAATATTATGATGATATTTCTTCAGAAAATAGTGGTTCAGCTCAACATTATTTTTTACTTGATGAATTCTACCGCTCTGCTATTCGTTTAGCTGGGAAACGTATTCTATGGCTACACATCTGGGAAAAACGTCTTTCTTACCAAGAAACTGTTGAACAAGCTGTTAATGAAAATATTATTGATTTAGACGATTGGCTTGATTTTGGAGATTTTTCCTCTTTAGAGCTTGGAGAATATTTTGGAGCAAGTTTATGGCAACTTTACAAAGGTATTGACCACCCTTATAAATCAGCGATTAAAATTTTATTATTAGAGAGCTATACAGCAATTTATCCTAAAACCTTTTTAATTTCGAAAAAATTCAAGCGGTTACTTTCTAAGGAAAAAGTGCAATATCACTTTGATCCGTATTTAGCAATGCTAGAAAAGGTAACTAAATATCTAGAGGGACGTAATGAACTCGTTCGTTTGGATTGTGTAAGACGATGTTTCTATATAAAAGCGACTGAGGGACAAATTGATAATTGGAAGAAAAATGAGTTAAGAAAATTAGCCCTATCGTGGAGATGGAAAGAAAAAGAGTTTATTGAGTTAGAAAATAAAGATAATTGGAAGATAAAACAAGCGGTTCGAACCCAAAAAATGTTGGTAGAACAATTGTTAAAAAGCTATCGAAATTTAATTAATTTTGCTCGAAGATTTCACATTGATCCAAGCATAATGCCTCAAGATACTGATTTGCTGATGCGTAAACTTTATTCGGTATTTGAAGTATTACCAGGTAAAGTTGCACTAATAAATCAAAAAATCGCAAAAAATTTAGAAGAGAAAGAAGTTACTTTCGTAGAAGTGTCGGAAAATGGAGCAACTAAACAAGGTTGGTATTTAATAAATCAGGCACCTTTAGCACTCTATGACTCAACCACTCGTTATGTTGAGTATCAAAAAAATCTAATTCAGCTTGTTGCTTGGGCTTATTTTAATGGAGTAGTAACGGTTAATACTCAGCTAAATATCGTAAGTCAAACTGTATCATTAGCCAGATTAAGAAATTTCATTAGTGATCTTCGCTTATCTTTTCCTGCGAAACCACCATTAATGAATCGCAACGATTTTTACCATCCAAATGAAATTAGAAATTTGATTGTGGCGATCAATCTGACTAACGATCCTACCAGAAAAATGCCTACCCAGTCAGATTTATCCCAAATAGATCTGTTTAATTTAAATTCTTCAAATAAAGGATTTATTGGTAGTGTCTGTTTTATTTATCGCAATATGTGGAATGAAATTATTACTCAGCATATAGAGGGTAATGATGCTATTTTGAAAGCTTTAAAATTGATTGCAAATAATATCTACCGTAGTTCTGCTCCACCACAATCTGTTAATGTATTTTGTTACAGTGCTCAATTATGTGAGCCTTTACAAAAATTTGTTATGGGGTTAGTTGAACGTTGTATCATTGTACAAACAGGTAAAATTTCAGAAAAACAACATACTAATACTTTCAAATTAGCAGGTAAAAAATGGCAGTTAGTTTTTGGTAAACAGGTAGAATTGAAAGAATATCTGCCCGAACAAGAACAAATGAAAGCACCAAGTGAAATTTATAATTTTGCCAGCGCTGGTTTTTTACAATTTTTCTTTGAAGATAACGATAATGGTAGCTTTAATGTTTTCATTCTTGATAAAGATAATAATGTTGAAGTCTATCCTGATTGCTTAGGTCGAAAAGAAGATAAAATCAAACAAATTATCCGGTTACATGATCAAGATAAATTGGAACATTTTGGAGAAAATGAAAGTTTTAACTATCCTCAATTTTATCAACTTTTAAAGTATAATAATATAATATCTATTGTTCCATTTCAAAGTAAACAACATAGAGACTATTTAAATAAATTGAATTAGATCATAATTCTTTCTATACATTGTCATAATATAATAATCTGTTCAAGAATTTAATCTTATTTCCTTAAGTTTAGTTAATTTAATAGAATTACTAATAATATTTATATTGTTAATTATAGTTTTTATCCATAAAAAACTATAATATTTAAAGAGTATGTAATACTTTTTCTTTTGATATTTTCTTTTGAGGTTGACTCTTTTCAATTATATCTCAACTCCAATTATTCCAAAGTAAAAAAAGCAAAATAGAGAGAATGCTAATAAATCATTGACGATTACGCTTATGCTCTTTAATTAAGTTTAAAAATACTCCACCGAATCGTTCTAGTTTCCGTTCACCAACACCATTAATAGATAATAATTCACAATCTGTTGTTGGCATAAATTCTGCCATTTCTTGTAAAGTTGCATCATTAAAAACTGCATAAGGAGGAATATTCGCCTGATCCGCCAATTGTTTTCGTAGAAATCGTAAGCGTGCAAACAAATCTTTATCATATCGACGGGATGCTGCTGTTTGTTTTTGGATATAAGAAGTGGCTGAAAAACTTAAGCGAGGCATTGCTAACTGTAAATCAATTTCTGAACGTAATATAGGACGAGCCTCTTCCGTCAATTGTAAAGCTGAATGATTAACAATATTTTGTCGGATAAAACCCAAATGAATAAGCTGACGAGTGACACTAATCCAATATTCTTGAGATTTATCTTTTCCAATCCCATAAACTGAGAGCTGATCTTGACCTAGCTCTCTAATTCTTTGATGATTTAACCCTCTTAAAACCGCAATGACATGATGTAATCCAAAAGTTTGCCCTGTTCTATAAATGACAGACATCACTTTTTGGGCATCGAGTAACCCATCATATTTTTTGGGAGGATCCAGACAAATATCACAGTTATTACACTGGTGCTGACGTGACTCACCGAAATAATTAAGCAAAACCAGCCGACGACAAGTTTGTGACTCTGCAAATGCACCAATTGCTTGTAGCTTATGCTGTTCAATTTGACGCTGATCATTCTCAGGTTTTTCCAACAAGATCTTGTTAAGCCACGCATAGTCTGCGGGATCATAAAAAAGCACTGCTTCAGCGGGTAGATCATCTCGCCCTGCTCGCCCCGTTTCTTGATAGTAAGATTCAATACTTCTTGGCAAATCAAAATGCACGACAAACCTCACATTCGATTTATTGATTCCCATCCCAAATGCAACAGTGGCAACAACTATCTGAATATTATCTCGCTGAAATGCGTTTTGAACGGTTTCTCGTTCTTCCACGCTCATTCCTGCATGATACCCCATCACACTCACATTTCGGCTCGCTAATTTTTGTGTAATATCTTCAACTTTTTTACGACTATTGCAATAAACAATGCCACTTTTACCTTTTTGGCTGAGAACAAACTTAACCAATTGCTCAATGGGTTTAAATTTTTCTTGTACCGTATATCGAATATTCGGTCGATCAAAGCTTCCTAAATAAGTGTGAGGGTTATCCAATTTCAAATGCTGAATAATATCAACACGCGTTGTCGGATCTGCAGTTGCTGTTAGTGCTACAAGCGGTATGTTCGAGAAAGTTTTTCGCAAACCACCCAATAGAGTATATTCTGGGCGAAAATCATGCCCCCATTGTGAAACGCAATGAGCTTCATCCACCGCCAATAAACTAATTTTACAATGTGAAATAAAGTGGAAAAAACTTGATGTCATTACCTTTTCTGGTGACAGATAAAGTAATTTTAATTGCCCCGACAATGCCTTCTGTTCAACTTGCTGTTGTTCTTCTATTGTTTGAGTTGAATTTAGATAAGCGGCTTCAACTCCAGATGCTTGTAACTGATCCACCTGATCTTTCATTAAAGATATTAAAGGAGATATTACTAATGTTATCCCGTCTAGACACAGTGCAGGGACTTGATAGCAGAGTGATTTCCCGCCACCAGTAGTCATTATGACTAAACAATCCTTACCAGAAAGAATAGCATCAATAACTTCTGATTGCCCTTGCCGAAAAGATTGATACCCAAATACCGTTTGTAAGATATTTTGAGCATCAGCGATATTTGGATTTGAGGTTGGCATTACTTATGAAATGAGATTTTTTCACCATGATTAGCAATAGCTTCTTCTAGATGAGTCCAAAAAGAGCGCCCCTCTGAACTTATCCAATCTCCATCATGGTAAGCAAAATGGAATCCACCTAATTTACTTGCAAGCCAAAGTTCTAACATCGCTTCTTGTTTATTTATAACAATTTGCGTTCCATCATCAAAAGATAACGTAAATACCGCACCTTGTCTTTCAGTATCAATATCAGAATCTTGTGCGTCTAATTGCTCTTCAATATGGTTCCATACCTTGTCAATTTCTTCATGAAATGTGATTAAATTCATTGATTATCTCTTAAAATATTTCTTTGTGAGTGACCATTTTGGATTGATCTTAACAGCTTTTCAATAATATTTACATCCAAGTATTATTTCTGATAATCCCAACCGCAATACCTTCTATTTCAATAGAAGACTCTTTAGGGTTCACAACTATTGGTTCTAACTCATCGTTTTCGGGATGTAAATAAATCATATTAGATTTTTTTTCTAAGCGTTTTACCGTTACTTCATCATTTACTCGAGCTACAACAACTTGTCCATTGCGTGCTGAACTTGTACGATGAACTGCAAGTAAATCACCATCCAATATTCCTATTTTTTCCATTGAATTGCCATGTACTTTTAAAAGATAATCAGCAGAAGGTGAAAAAAATGAGCCATTGATTGGGTAGTAATTTTCAATATGTTCCATTGCCATAATAGGTACACCTGCTGCCACTTTACCAATCAAAGGTAATCCATCATCATTTGTTACATTATCTTCTACTAGAATTCTTATTCCACGAGAGGTTCCAGATAAAATCTCAATATAGCCTTTTTTTGCTAATGCTTTCAAATGTTCTTCTGCCGCATTTGGAGATTTGAATCCAATTTCACGTGCGATTTCAACACGAGTCGGAGGCATTCCTGTCATTTCGATATATTGCTTTAAAAAATCAAATATCTCTTGTTGTCGTGCTGTTAAGTGTTGACGAGCCATGATAATCCCTCACTGTTTTTATATACAGAAATAGTGTCATTATATACAGTAATAAGTAGCTTGTAACTAACAAAATCCATGTTATTCATAAAATTTGTGATAAAATCGGAAATAATTTAACCTCAAACAATCATTTTAAAAGGATACTAATATGTCTAGCTTCATGAAGCTTTATCGTAAACTCCTTAATTTGCCACTCTCGGTATTAGTGAAGTCACATCCTATTCCGACAGAGCCAACTATTGAATTAGAACTAAATTTACAACAACCTATTATTTATATCTTACCTTACACTTCTCAGACAGATTTATTAATCTTGCAAAAGAACTGTTTGACATTAAATCTACCCGATCCATTAGAAAATAACCAAATTGGTGAACATTCATTACCTCGCTACGCATTCTTAGATGAAGGCCGGCGATTTTTTAAATCAAAGAAAATTAAAAGTGAGACAGAATCACTCTTCTATCGTTATCTCGATTTACATAGTTCAAGCCCTAATTTAAACGTACAGGTCGTCCCTGTATCTGTACTATGGGGACGAGCACCAGGAAAGGAAAAAGGCCTACCAGTATTACGTCTATTAGGACCATTCCAACGTATTATTACTATGCTCTGGTTTGGCCGAGATAATTTTGTTCGTTTCTCACAAGCAGTATCACTGCGAGACATGAAAGAAAATCACGGAACCGATGAAGCGATTGCTCAGAAATTATCTCGTGTTGCAAAAATTCATTTTGCCAAACAACGTTACTCAGCCACAGGTCCCAGACTTCCTGATCGGCAAGCAATGTTTAATAAAATATTACAATCTCCTATCATTTTGGATGCTATTGAAGAAGAATCAAAAAAACCTAAAAATTCTTTAGAAAAAGCACAAAAAGAAGCCGAAAAAATGCTCAATGAAATTGCTGCACATGTAAGGCATGAAAGCTTACGTACCATAGATAGAGTATTAGGTTGGCTTTGGAATAAACTATATCAAGGTATTAATGTACAATACGCAGAAAGAGTTCGAAAATTAGCATTAGAAGGACATGAACTCGTTTATGTTCCTAGCCACCGTAGCCATATGGATTATTTGCTTCTCTCATATATTCTTTATCATCAAGGATTAGTACCACCTCATATTGCAGCAGGAATAAATCTTAATTTCTGGCCTGCTGGACCATTATTTCGTAGCTGGGGAGCCTTTTTTATTCGCAGAACTTTTAAAGGTAATCGTCTTTATGCCACTGTATTTCGTGAATATTTAGCAGAACTTTTTTATCGAGGGTATTCTGTTGAATATTTTATTGAAGGTGGACGATCTCGTACAGGTCGATTACTTGAACCAAAAACTGGAATGATGTCCATGACAATTCAAGCTTTACAACGTGGTCTAACCCGCCCTATCAGTATTGTACCTGTTTATATTGGATATGAACATGTTTTAGAAGTTGACACTTATGCGAAAGAATTACGTGGTGCAGCAAAAGAAAAAGAAAATGCAGGTCTTGTATTACGTGTTATCAAAAAACTACGTAATTTAGGACAAGGATTTGTGAATTTTGGGGAACCAATTCAACTAAATAATTATCTGAATTTGCATTTTCCTGATTGGAAATCGCCACTTGATCTAGATCGTCCTAAATGGCTCAGCGATGCAGTTGAATCTCTATCTCATCAAGTAATGGTAAATATTAATAATGCAGCAGCAGTAAATGCGAAAAATTTAATCGGTTCAATTTTACTTGCTACTCGTCAGCGTTCTGTTACTAAGGAACAATTAATTGAACAAATATCTAGTTATATAGATCTATTCAAGGCTGTACCTTATACGCAATATGTCACGCTACCAACAGAACCGCCTGAAGAATTACTAGAACATGTACTCACATTACCTCGCTCTGGCGTTATTTCAGAGACAGATAATTTTGGTGAAATTATTCGTCTTGATCGTCAATCTGCAATTTTAATGACTTATTATCGTAATAACATTCAACATTTGTTTGTATTACCATCATTAGTTGCTAGTATCATATTGCATCATGAAGTCGTTTCTAAAGATCTTATTATGCAGAGTGTAAAATATATTTATCCTTTCTTAAAAGCTGAATTATTCCTACATTTTGAAAAAAAACAAATATATGAATATATTGAAGCAATTTTAACTGAATTTATTAGACAAAATTTAATTCAAAATGAAAGTGAAATGTTTTTAATTAATCGACATAGATTACGAGCATTGCAATTGCATGCGGCTGGTATTAGAGAACTACTGCAACGTTATTATATCAGTCTTAGCATTCTACTAGAACAACCTGAAATTAGCCGAAATGATTTAGAAAAAGAAAGTCGTTCAGTCGCTCAGCGTATGTCTGTTTTACATGGTATTAATGCTCCCGAATTCTTTGATAAAGCATTATTTACTACCTTCAGTAAAACACTAAGAGAACAAGACTATTTTAATAATGAAGGAAATGTTATCTTATCTAAAGTTGAAGATACCAAACTGCTTATACAAGGGCTTATTTCTTTAGAAATACAGCAAACAGTTCAAGGTGCTATAGTGAAATTAGACGAAATAGAAAAAACTAAAAAGAACTAAAATAACATAATAAACAAAAACATAGCAAAAAGTGGGCTAAATCCTTATAACACAAGGTTTTAACCCACTTTTTTAATTTATATATGAAAAATTGTCTATTTTGTCATAAGTTAAAAATTCATAAATACGAATACAAAAATAATATTCGACGTTATAAATACCCAGTCTATAATAAAATATCTTCAGTAACTAAAAATTAAATGTAAATCAAACTTACTAATCGCTTAAGCGATCATCTTTAAATGTAGTTGGTGGATACTTACATAATATAAGTACTACCAATCATTTTTACCTGATATACTCTTTGATATAATTTATCAAATTAATTCTGATATATTCTATAACTTGTTTACTAGACAATTGGTACTTCAATCAAAAGAATTTCTGCATCAGTTAAGGCTGTTACATCTAGATTTTTCACATCCCAAACACCTAAACCATCACGTTCATTTAATTCTTTGTCACCTATTTTTGCTTTTCCTTTGATCACGAAAACATACACGCCTGTGTTATCTTTATGCAAGTTATATGTTTTACTTACATCCTTATCAAACTTAGCTAATGAGAACCACGCATCTTGATAAATCCATACACCATCATCATCAGGATTTGGAGATAATATTTGTTGGAAATCATTTGGCTTCGCTTGATCAGCAATTTTCATTTGTTGATAACGAGGCTGAACATTACGTTTATTTGGGAATACCCAAATTTGTAAAAATTTAACATCTCTATCTTGATTAGCGTTCATTTCACTATGAACAACACCCGTACCTGCAGACATTACTTGAATATCACCATTACGAATAGTTGTTCCATTACCCATGCTATCTTTATGAGCAAGATCGCCTTCAAGAGGAATAGAAATAATTTCCATATTGTTATGCGGATGCGTTCCAAATCCTTCACCCGCAATTACATGATCATCATTAATTACACGTAATGCACCAAAACCTAAACGATCTGGATCATAATAGTTTGCAAAACTAAATGTATGATTACTCTTCAACCAACCATGATTCGCTTTACCGCGAGAATCTGCTGCATGATAGATACTTTTCATAACCTCTCCTAATTGAATATATCAATACGTTAATGTATTTTCTGTATTATAGTTCTTAAAAATATAAAAATAAATAATAAAAATATACACAAACTATCAACCAATAGGAGATAATTAAGATAAAAAAATACCTAGTAATATTCTACTAGGTATTTAACTTAATAATTTTGCTTATTCTGCAACAATGTTAATAGTAACTACTGCGTTTACTTCTGGGTGTAAATGAAGTTTGATTTCATATTCACCTACTGCACGCAAAGCACCTTCAGAAAGGCGAACTTCACTTTTAGCTACTTCAACTCCTGCATTAGATACTGCATCAGCAATATCACGAGCACCAACAGAACCAAATAAACGACCATCATCACCAGCTTTTGAAGTGATAATAATTGTTGCTAAATTTGCAACTGATTCTGCACGGGCTTGAGCTACACTTAATACTTCAGCAGCTTTAGCTTCTAATTCTGCACGGCGTGCTTCAAAATGAGCAATATTTGCTGGAGTTGCCATTACTGCTTTACCTTGAGGGATTAAGTAGTTACGAGCAAAACCTGATTTTACGCTAACTTGGTCACCAACTGTACCAAGATGCGCTACTTTGTCTAATAAAATAACTTGCATTGTACTCTTCCTCTCTTATTACTGATGATTGTCAGTGTATGGAAGTAACGCAAGGTAGCGTGCACGCTTAATTGCACGAGCTAATTGACGTTGATACTTCGCACGAGTACCTGTGATACGGCTTGGAACAATCTTGCCGCTTTCTGAAATGTAGTTCTTTAATGTAGCGATATCTTTGTAATCGATTTCAACAACATTTTCCGCTGTGAAACGGCAGAACTTACGACGACGGAAATAACGTGCCATTTTGGCTTCTCCTAATCTATAAATTCAATCTGTTCGGTATGCAATACTAACTGATGTAAACCATTATAATCTTTGTGAGAATGTAGGAATCCTTTTACTCTCACTCTCATACCGACCTTTATTTGTTGGGCTATTATACTAAATTGATCGCCGGCTAAAATCACTGGGATTTTGCACCATGCTTGACGTTCTAAATTGACTTCTTTTTGTTTTGAACTATGTTCTAACCAAAAGCGATAATTTGGAATACCAATTGGGCTTCGGCTTTGTTTAATTACACTTGCAATACTGCCAGTTAATATTAAACAATTATCAATAGACGAATTATTCGCCTGCATCCTCTGCTTCAACTTCAGCAACAACTTCAGGAGCTTTACGCTCATCTTTAGCTTTCGCCATTGGTGAGGCTTCAGTTACAGCATTTTTAGTGTGAACGATTAAGTTACGAAGAACTGCATCGTTGTAACGGAAGTTAGTTTCTAGCTCGTCGATTACACTTTGAGGTGCTTCTACATTCATTAACACATAGTGTGCTTTGTGAAGTTTGTTGATTGGGTATGCTAATTGACGACGACCCCAATCTTCTAAACGATGAACTTGACCGCCTGCTTCTTTAACTGAAGCGGTATAACGTTCGATCATACCAGGTACTTGTTCGCTTTGGTCCGGATGAACCATAAAAACGATTTCGTAGTGACGCATTACTGATCCTTACGGGTTAACAGCTTCCAACTGCAGCCAGTCACCAACTTGTGGAAGCAAGGATTAAAAAAAGAATGTGACTGAACGGACGAATTATACTCAGAAATGCTAGTTTTTCAAGTATTAGAAAAAATAAATGGTTAGTTATTTACAAATTTTTGCAACTAACTAACCGCTTAATTAACCGCTTAACAAAATGTTCTAATTTAATAATCCGAATTGATAAACAATAAAGAAAATCGCAAATGCTGAAAGATAGATTACCCCCACAATAGATAACCAAAATAATCCGCCACGAACCTTATGTTCGCCTTTCAGCACAAGTGAGAAATTTAGCCATGCAAAGATAGGTGTAGACACAAAAGATACAATCATGGCAAAACGTAATAAATTAGCCACATTTCCCATAAACATAGTAATGATTATAATCCCAATAATAGAGGCGATAGTCACCCAGATATTAAGTAACGTTTGTGAGCTATCAACTTTATTACGAAGTAAACGGAAAGCCTCCGCATTTGCTCGAGAATAACCATCAATGACAGTAATCGTTGTGCCAAACATACACATCAAAGCAATAAAAGCGATAAGTAATTTAGACCAATCACCAATTGCGAATGCATACATTTTGATTAATTGTGCAATATATTTAACGCCAGCTTGTTCAACAACCTCTCCAGAACCATATTGTACCAAAGCTCCCAATGCAAGAAAAACTAAGGCTAAAACAGTAGAACAGATATATCCAATATTGAAATCAAACACCCCATCTTGATAAGAAATCTTTGTAAAACGCTTTTTTGCAGTAATCCACATTGAATTTATGACTGAAACTTCAATTGGTGCAGGCATCCATCCCATTAAAGCTACAATAAAAGCTAGCGAAGCCAAATTCCAAGGTGATGGTTCAATAAAATCAGGCGCATACTCCCTTGTTTTAAACAAGGCGACTACCACAGCAATAACAGTAGAAATAGTTAATGCGCCCATAATCCATTTAGAAAACTTATCTAAGAAGCGATATTTCCCTAGTAATAACATCCCCCATGTAATAACAATCACCATGATACTTAATGAAGTTATGCTTAATCCTATATCAGAAGGTAAAATAAAACTCAAAATAGCAGCAGTAACAATTCCTACTCCTGCAGTGCTTACTACTGCTGAAAATACATTTAAAAGGAAGAAAACCCACAAATATAATTTTCCTTTTTCTTTATAGCCTTCTAATAACGTTTTTTTGGACGATAAAGTGTATTGTGCTCCAAAACGTAAAAAAGGATATTTAAAGATATTAACAAGAAGGATAATTATAGCTAATTGCCAACCATAAATTGCTCCTGCTTGAGTTGAAGCAATAAGATGTGAACCGCCAACAGCTGCTGATGCCATTAATATGCCGGGTCCCATAGCTGAATATTTTGTTTTCCAAGTTGATACAGGTTTATTTTGTTGCATCATAATAACTTCCTTAATTTTCCTTTTTATAGCTGGAAGTCATATTTCTATCTCTGCATTTCCTATGACAACAGTAAAGCCTTTACCTTGTCTTTTTAGAATACCAAAAATAGCGAATTTTCCTGCTATTCCATGACTTCATTTGCCTTTTTCAGGTCTCCAAAATAACTTTCATCGAGTTCTACTTTTCATCAAAACTTCATCACATTCAATCACCAAATTAGTTTGAACTTTGCATATATCTACATCAGAACATGCTGTTACTTCTAACGCAGAAATCTAATGAGTTTTCTATGAAAATTTTTAATTACAATGAGTTATCTTTATTTTTCTAAACTAGCATATTGGCTAATCTATTTTAGTTTAATTGTATTATTAAACTATTTGAATAGTACAATAGTATACAAAAAGACTCAAGAGGTAATGGTGGATTTAATTAAATGAGATGAATCAAAAAGGCATGAGTTAAATGTGCTAAGAATCAATATTTGTATAACTGAGTTGTAGGCTTGATTATTCCACTCCAAAAATTTTGGATTCTTTTAATATCATTTTATTTTTCATAAAAGCTTTTTTAGCTCCAACACAAGTAAAAAGCTTTCCTTATTTTTATAGAATACTAGAATAGTGACTTTTCTTACTAATTTATGACACTATTTACCCTTTCTAATCTAAGTCTAGCAATAACTTTTATCGAACTATATTTCTTCTAAAAATTTCATCAGGTTCAATCACTCAATAGTAGACAATAACCTGATGAATTTTATAATAAAAAATATTGCTAGATTAGCTTATTAATATATTTGTGGCTAAACGATCCGTTACTCCTAGCTCTCCTAGCACAAAAACATAAATTAATTTAGTAATCCAAGCTGATAAATAATAAAGAAAATAGCAAAAGCAGAAAGATAAACTAGGCCAATAATCGATAACCAAAATAATCCACCACTTACCTTATGTTCACCTTTCAACACAAGCGAAAGATTTAACCATGCGAAAATAGGGGTTGAAACAAAAGAGGCAATCATTGCAAAACTCAATAAACTCGCCACATTTCCCATAAACATAGTCGTAATAATAATTCCCACAATAGAAGCAATAGTGATCCAAATATTTAATGAATGCTGTGAGCTATCTACTTTATTTCTAAGTAGCCGAAATGTCTCTGCATTTGCACGAGAATAGCCATCAACAGCCGTAATTGTAGTACCAAACATGCACATAAACGCAATAAGGGCAATAAGCAATCTAGCCCAATCGCCAATTGCAAAAGCATACATTTTGATTAATTGAGCAATATATTTAACTCCTGCTTGCTCAACCACCTCACCAGAGCCATACTGCACCAATGCTCCTAATGCAAGAAAGACTAAAGCCAACACAGCAGAGCTAATATATCCAATATTAAAATCAAACAATCCATCACGATATGCTATTTTAGTGAAACGTTTTTTCGCAATTACCCACATTGAATTAATTGCGGAAAACTCGATCGGTGCAGGCATCCATCCCATTAAAGCTACAATAAAAGCTAAAGAAGCTAAATTCCAAGGCGATGGTTCAATAAAATCAGGTATATATTCTCTTGTTTTAAACGCCGCAATAACAACGGCAATCAAAGTAGAAATAGTTAAAGCTGTCATAATCCATTTAGAAAGCTTATCCAAAAAACGGTATTTGCCTAACAACAAAATCCCCCACGTAATAGCAATCACAATAATACTCAATAAAGAAATCCCTAACCTTAGTTCTTGAGGTAAAATAAAGCTTAAAATAGCAGCAGTAACAATTCCTACACCAGCGACATTTACTACTGTTGCAAACACATTCAAAATAAAGAAGATCCAAAGATACAATCTTCCTTTTTCCTTATATCCTGCTAATAATGTTTTATTTGATGCTAAAGTATATTGTGCACCAAAACGGAAAAAAGGATACTTAAAGAGGTTAGCGAGAATAATAATTATAGCTAGTTGCCATCCATAAATTGCCCCCGCTTGAGTAGAGGCAACAAGATGTGAGCCACCAATTGCGGCTGATGCTAGCAAGATACCGGGGCCCATAGCTGAAATTTTTGACTTCCAATTTGATACGTATTCTATTTGTTGTGTCATAATAGCTTCCTAAAGTGCTTAAACTAAAATAGTTGATATAAACTTAGACGTTATGATTTTAATCACAAGATTTTTATAATAGCAATAGGTAAACTCACCATTTAACAAAATAAAATTCTATTTTTTAAGATACGACTGGTTTTTTATATGGATTTGATTCTAAAAAACATCAAAAATTTAACATTATTTTTTATTTTTATCTTTTTAAGTAGTCAATTATCTGCCAAACAACAAGGAATTCAGTGTAAAGTAGTTGGAGTCATTGATGGCGATACATTAATCTGTTTATATCAAAAATCAGAAATTAGAGTTCGCTTACTTTATATTGATGCACCTGAATACAAACAATCTTTTAGCAATAAGGCTAAACAAGTATTAGCAAAACTAGTCTTAAAAAAAGAAGTGAATGTTGTCAGTACTGGATATGATCAATACCATCGTCTATTAGGTGTGATTTATGATGAAAAACAAAGAAATATTAACTTAGCACTTGTTGAACAAGGAATGGCTTGGGCTTATTACAAAACCAAGCCGATATATCAACAAGCGGAACAACAAGCACGTCTAGCAAGAATTGGATTATGGCAAGATCCAAACCCGATCAATCCAGCAGACTGGCGTAAGAACAAGCGGTCACATTCAAGTAAAAATTTGCAAAAAAATTCAACAAACAGACCGCTTACCAACTCAAATATTGATTGTTCCCATCAACTAAGTTGCAAAAAAATTGGGGATTATGGACTGGCAGTGCAATATTTCAAACAATGTGGATGGAAAGCTCTCGATGGGAATAACGATGGCATTCCTTGCAACAAACTCTATCGTAAGGCACAAAATAAATGATAAATTCAGACTTTCGCTCACATTTTCCTTTCTTTAAAAATGAATCAAACTGGGTCTATTTAGACTCAGCAGCAACAACCCTCAAACCTCAAGTATTAATTGATGAGACAATAGCATTTTATCAATCCGCAGGCTCTGTACATCGCAGCCAATATGATTTAGCACAAACGGATGCCTATGAAATGGCTCGTGATCTTGTTGCCAAACGATTTAATGTAGAATCTAGAGATGCTGTAATTTGGACCAGTGGCACAACACATTCCATTAATCTGGTCGCACAAGGATTATCTGATGAGATTCAAGCAGGTGATGAGATCATTGTTTCCATCGCAGAACATCACGCCAATTTTATTCCTTGGCAACAATTAGCTGAACGAAAAAAGGCAAAATTAATCGTATTACCTGTTGATGAAAATTATTGCATTGATGCCAATGTATTGAGTGAAGCTTTGTCTGCAAAAACAAAGATTGTTGCTTTTAATTTGGTTTCGAATGTAACAGGAGTCCGCCAACCTGTTGAACAATTAATCCCAATTATCCGAGCCAAAAGTTCTGCAAAAATTTTATTGGATATAGCTCAAGCAGTAAATTCAGAGCAAATTGATATTCAACAATTAGATGCAGATTTTTACACTTTCTCTGCACATAAAATGTATGGGCCAACAGGAGTTGGTGTGCTAATGGGGAAATTACAAAGTTTAGCTACGATCCGACCGCTATTCTTTGGAGGGAAAATGCTCACAGATATTACGGAGCAAAACCTTACATTAGCTGACCTCCCATACCGATTAGAAGCAGGCACTCCTAATATTGCTGGTATTATTGGTTTTGGAAAAGTGTTGGCATGGTTGGATAAATGGAATTTCAATAGTTTGAATAAATCACTCTACCAATTAGCGGAAAAATTCCAAAATCAGCTACAACAATATACCAATATACAGATATTGAAACCCAGCAATATTACTCCAACAATAAGTTTTAATTTTAGTAATCATCATCATGCCGATATTGCAACAATACTAGCCGAACAAAAAATTGCTTTACGAACAGGAATGCATTGTGCAAAACCTTATCTGCGATATTTAGACAAAACGGGTACACTACGTATTTCTCTTGCTCATTATAATACAGAAGATGATATTAACCGCTTTTTCAATGCGTTAAATTTCGCATTACAGTTGTTACAAGATTAATTCATTCAGATCAAAAAATAGTGAAATTATCTTAATTTCTGCTAGAACGAAAAAGTAGAATACTGTAACCTTTGGGGCGTTTTCAATTTATTTTAAAAATTTAATTATTTGGGGTGTTTGTATGGTAAAAAAAATCGCTGTTTTAACAAGTGGTGGTGACGCACCAGGTATGAATGCTGCTATTCGTGGTGTAGTGAGAGCTGCTTTAAGTGAAGGATTGGAAGTCTATGGCATTAAAGATGGGTATTACGGTTTATACCACGATAACTTAATCAAATTGGAACGCCGCTCAGTCTCTGACATAATCAATCGTGGAGGAACATTTCTTGGTTCTGCACGTTTTCCCGAATTTAAAGATCCTGAAGTTCGTAAAAAATCTATTGAAACATTAAGAAAATACGAAATCGATGGACTTGTTGTTATAGGTGGTGATGGATCTTATATGGGAGCTAAACTTCTCACAGAAGAACATGGTATTGCATGTATTGGCTTACCAGGAACTATCGATAATGATGTAGCAGGAACCGACTATACCATCGGATTCCAAACAGCCTTAGGCACTGCGCTTGAAGCTATTGACCGTTTAAGAGATACTTCAACATCTCACCAACGTATTTCTATTGTTGAAATTATGGGACGTCACTGTGGTGATTTAACCGTAAATGCAGCATTAGCTGGCGGATGTGAATATATCATTGTACCAGAAAAAGAATTCGATAAAGATGCATTAATGGTAAGCATCGAAGAAGGATTACAGAAAGGTAAACGTCATGCGATTATAGCAATTACTGAAATGATCACTGATGTTCATGCTCTTGCAAGAGAAATCGAAAAACGTTTTGGCCATGAAACTCGTGCAACAGTGTTAGGTCATACACAACGTGGAGGTTCACCATGTGCATTCGACCGCATTCTTGCTTCACGTATGGGGGTTTATGCGGTTGAATTATTGATTAATGGTTACAAAGGCCGTTGTGTAGGTATTCAAAATGGAGATTTAGTTCATCATGATATTATTGAAGCAATCACAACCCTTCGTCGTCCATTCTGCCAAACATTATTCGATACATCTAGTAAGTTATTTTAATTAACGAATAAACAAAAAAGCTATCAAATATGAACTGCCCTCAAAATCTTGGATAGCTTAAGTTGATCTTAAGGACTGAATTCTGTACTTCACAGAACTCAGTCCTTTAAATTTAAATTGAATACACTCATAATTGTAATAATAAATGTACTTACAAATTTACTTTTCCAGTGCTTCAATAGTTTTAGGTTTTTCAATATAGATAGTCTCGCACTTCATTGTAGCGAAGAAACCTTCTATTAACGCATCATCTAGGCAGTTACCTTTTCTACTCATACTTTATCGTATTTTATACTTTTTAAACGTCTTTCTAAAAGGCCTCATTTGAACTAGCGTTTATTGTGTTCACTTGCATAGCAGCGACGTTTTAAATAATTCAATTGCGTCTATACCACCACTTTGGTATTGGTTTATCCATTTAGCTATGCGCTTGGATCTACATTACACTTCTTACCAGTGGCAATGCCAGTATGTCCTTATCTATAATATGCTATAACTTTAATCTTAAAAGCTAGATCGTAACACATAAAAATACCCCATAAATTATGGTCTAATTTATGGGGTGCAGTTCAATGATAGACTTTTATTTTCCTCCATATAAACTCTATCGTCATTTAAGATCTAGCTTATGTTCTAAGTAATGGATATTCGTACCTCCTCTACGGAAATTTTTATCCCCTAAGATCTGTTCATGCAGTGGAATGTTAGTTTTTATTCCATCAATAATAGTCTCAGATAACGCATTTTCCATACGTCTAATTGCAATTTCACGATTCTCACCATAAGTGATCAATTTCGCAATCATTGAATCATAATACGGTGGTACAGTGTAACCTGAGTAAATATGGGAATCCCAACGCACACCTAACCCACCAGGTACATGCAATCGAGTGATTTTACCTGGAGAAGGTAAGAAACTTACTGGATCTTCTGCATTAATCCTACATTCTATCGCATGACCACGTACTTTAATATCTTCTTGTTTAATAGATAGTGGTAAACCTGCTGCAACACGTAGTTGTTCTTTTACTAAATCAACACCAGTGATCATTTCTGTAACAGGGTGTTCTACCTGGATACGGGTATTCATTTCAATGAAATAAAATTCACCATTTTCATATAAGAACTCAAAAGTACCTGCACCTCTATACCCAATTTCAATACATGCTTTTGCACAACGTTCACCAATAAATTTACGTAACTCTTCGGTAATACCTGGTGCTGGCGCTTCTTCAATTACTTTTTGATGACGACGTTGCATAGAACAATCACGCTCTGCAAGATATACCGCATTACCATGCGTATCTGCCATCACTTGAATTTCAATATGGCGAGGATTTTCAAGGTATTTTTCCATATAAACCATATCATTATTAAATGCAGCTTTAGCTTCAGCTTTAGTCATTGCAATAGATTCTTCCAGATCCGATTCTTTGTGAACCACTCGCATACCACGACCACCGCCACCACCCGATGCTTTGATAATAACAGGGTAACCAATATTATTTGCAATTTCTTTATTTTTTTCAGAATCACTGCCTACTGGTCCATCAGAACCCGGTACACAAGGTACGCCCGCTTTTTTCATTGCATTTATTGCAGAAACTTTATCTCCCATTAAACGAATGACATCGGCAGTTGGTCCGATAAATGTAAAGCCTGACATTTCTACTTGTTCTGCAAAATTCGCATTTTCTGAAAGAAAGCCATATCCCGGATGGATAGCATCCGCATCGGTGACTTCCGCTGCTGCAATGATGGCAGGAATATTTAAATAACTTTTTGTAGAAGGTGCTGGACCAATACAAATAGTTTCATCGGCAAGCAATACATGTTTTAACTCACGATCTGCTGTTGAATGAACTGCTACTGTCGTGATACCAAGCTCTTTACAAGCACGTAAAATACGCAATGCAATTTCACCGCGATTTGCAATGACAACTTTTTTTAACATTAATGTCTGTCCTTAATTGATCAAGCGGTCACTTCGTTCTTATTATTTACTAAAAGACCACATGAAAGAAATAAATTATTCAATAATGAAAAGTTTTTGGTCAAATTCAACCGCTTCACCATCTTGCACTAAAATCGCTTTAATTACACCTGCTTTATCAGATTCAATACGATTCATCATTTTCATCGCTTCAACAATACACAATGTATCACCTACACTTACGCTTTGTCCTACTTCCACAAATGCTGAAGCATCTGGGCTAGGGCTACGATAAAATGTACCTACCATTGGCGATAAAACCGTATGTCCACTTATCTCAACTGATTTACTATCATCTTGTTGAGTGGTGGTATCAATAGAAGTCATCTGGTCAGAAGCTGGTAAAGCAACAGGTTGAGTGACTTGAGGAACTGGAATATATTGTGTAGCAGAAGAAACCGGGACTGAACGACTAATTCGTACTGTACCTTCTTCTTCTGAAACTTCTAACTCAGTAATACCTGACTCTTCCACAAGCTCAATAAGTTTTTTGATTTTTCGAATATCCATAATGAGATCCGTTTGAAAGTTAAAATAATAAATATCCCACATAAAACATCAGGGATAAAACTGTGCGTAAGGTTACCTGAATTTCAATGAAAATGCGACGAAATTCTTATAATTTCGTCGAAATTAAGTAATTTATACAACTGATCGTATCAGTTTATGATTTCTCTGATAAAAATGAGATTGCATAATCTAGGGCATACTCATATCCACATACGCCTAAACCACAAATAATCCCTTGAGCAATATCACTTAAATACGAATGATGACGAAAAGGCTCTCTTGCGTATACATTGGAAATATGGACTTCTACAAAAGGAATTGAAACTGCAAGCATTGCATCTCTCAATGCAACACTTGTATGAGTAAATGCTGCTGGATTAATAATGATAAAATCAACTTCATTAAAAGCCTGATGAATACGATTAATAATAGGCTCTTCACCATTCGCTTGAAAATAAGATAACTCAATATTCTTTTGTAAAGCTAGCTTTTGTAAGCGAGTTTCTATATCAGATAATGTATCTGAACCATAAATATGGGGTTCACGCTTACCAAGCATATTTAGATTAGGACCATTAAGTAATAAAATCTTTTTCATTCTATTTCCTATAATAATTCTTTCACTAACTCTGGCGGACGGCAAAAACGAGTACCTTTATCGCTCGTGACAAAAGGACGGTTAATTAAAGTAGCATGTTCAGACATTAATTGAATAATTTCATCTTCAGCCAAATCCTGACCTTCAATATATTGATGATAGGCATCAACTTCGGTTCTTAAGGCTTTATCAATGCTAATACCACTTTCTTTAATTAAGTGTTTAATCGTTTCTGGTTCTACTGGTGTTTTCAAATATTCCACAATAGTTGGCTCAATTCCAGCTTCTCGAATTAATGCTAATGTTTCTCGAGATTTACTACATTTAGGATTATGATAAATAGTAATAGACATTATTCCTCCACATTGATATCTACATCTATATCTTTACGATAAGACACCATTAATTGGTCAATTTTAAAATTTTCAGTATCAATAATTTCAAACTTATATTTGCCATATAAAACAGAATCAGTTTTCTTCGGGATTTTACGTAACATATACATCATAAATCCTCCGATCGTTTCATAATTTTCTTGGTGAGGAAATTCTTCAATATCTAACGCTCGCATAACGTCAGCTAATGGTGTTGAGCCTTCAATCAACCAAGATTTTTCATCACGTCGAATAATCTGTTCTTCTTCATTTGAAACGAGTTCTCCCATAACAATACTCATCACATCATTTAATGTAACAATACCTACAACGATAGCGTATTCATTAATAATGACAGCAAAATCTTCACCAGAAGATTTAAATAATTCCAATACTTCATAAAGAGTTAGAGTATCAGGAATATAAAGTACTTTGCGTAATATACGATTATCAGTTAGTGATACTGTTTCTGATTGAAGATAGAGAGTAAGCAACGTGTGAGACTCAACATAGCCTAATATTTTATCAATACCACCATCCGAAATGAGTACTTTTGAATGTGAATCTTTTTGTAAGGTTTCTAATACTTCTTGACGAGTAAAAGAGCGATCTAAAAAGATAATATGCTCCCGAGTAGTCATTGTTGAAGTAACTGTTCTTTGTTGCATATCTAAAATATTTTCAATCAAGTAATGCTCTTGGGTTTTTAAAACACCTGCTTCTGCTCCTGCATCCATCATTGCAAGAATATCATCTGAGGTCATATTATCTTGTCTAATAGTTGAAATACCCAACAATTTAAACAATAGATTTGCGATACTATCAAAGAGTATAACAAAAGGCTTAAACACGATAATAATAAATATAATAATATTCACTAATCGTAATCCAACCTTTTCGGGATCAGCCATTGCCATGCGCTTAGGCATAAGATCAGCAAATAAAATAAAAGCGACAGTCACTAATGTAAAAGAGATCCATGATGCGGCACTTTGTAGCCAATCTGCTTGACTATATTCAGTTAAAAATCGGTAAATGTAAGGGGTAATAGAAGCTTCGCCAACCATCCCACCTAAAATAGCGACCATATTTAATCCAATTTGTACAACGGTAATAAATTGGCCGGGATGTTCTTGTAGATCCAAAATTCTTTGAGCTTTTATATTACCCTCATTAGCTAAATTTTGTAACTTAAGCTTCCTCGCTCCTGCTAGCGAAATCTCGGCAGAAGAAATTATTGAACTCATTACAATGAGTGCAAAAATGATAAAAATAGATGTAAATAATCCCATAATATCTCGTTATATTAATAAGCTCGTAAAATTATAATTAAGGATATAACTAATTAAAATACAAGCGGTTAGATTGTTATATTATTTTGTAAATTCATTAATGAAGAATTGATAGTGACTCAATAATTCCTTTTTCTGTCACTTGAAAACAGGATTTACAACGTGTAAAAACAAGCTTATCAGATAAACTATCCGAATATCCTGCTTCAAAATAAATAGTTTGTTGAAAATGCTCATCTAACATATACAACTTATGATGAGCCATACAACGTGTATGTAATTTAAAATCATTTAAAGATAACTCTGATGCAATAAGAGTAATATTGTTATGTTCTAACCATCCTTTATAAATTTTTTGAATAAGTATTTTAGGGCTACCTGAAATAAGCACGACATGATATCCCATATTTAGATATTCAGAAAATTTTGCCACTACATTAGAAAAAGGATGGTAAGTAAAAGTCATGGAAAAATTTTCCGCATACTCAAATCGTTTTTGTACTGAACTACCGACACCAAGAAAGAAGAAAACTAGGTTTATTCCAATTTTCCAGTAGGTGACATTTTATGTAGCAAAAATCCAATCAAAATAAATGGAAAAAATACACAAGCGTTGCAATAGCTTTTTCTAATTAGATAGTAGATAAATGCTGTAAAAATATCTTCTTTATGCAGAGTTCCATCGATATCAAAAAAGACATATTTCATTCTTCTTCTACCTTTAAAACTAAAAATGGAATGTCAAACATTCCATTTCTAATTTTACTTATTCCTCGATAGAACGTAGTAATTCGTTGATTCCAACTTTACCACGTGTTTTCTCATCAACTTTCTTCACAATTACTGCACAATATAGACTATATTC
>NZ_JARIDQ010000049.1 GCF_029256985.1 Otariodibacter sp.
CATCTACATCACAGAATAAACGTGCTTCTTTTGCTGCTGTTGCAGACCAATGGCCACTAGTTAGATATAGAGCTTTACCTTTTTCACCAATAAGATTCATTGGGATCGCCGCAAACTGCCCTCTTGCTCCACCTTGTAAAAAGAGAATTTTGTAATTCTCTGGAATATTGTATAACTGGCGAAAATCTTTATCTGATTGTGCCACTAATTCCATAAATAGTTTACCTCGGTGACTCACTTCCATTACCGAAGTTTGTTGCTCTTGCCAATTTAATAATTCTTGTTGAGCTTGTTCTAGCACTGGTTTTGGCATCATTGCAGGACCAGCACTAAAGTTGAAAACTGAATTCATGATACTTCCTCTATATTTCTTATCATAATGCGCGCATTCTAGCGAAAAAACCCTACTGATTGAAGATTTCCAAATAAAATAAAAAGAGGTGTAAAATCATTCACACCACTCATTTTTAGATTTAAGCAGATTGAGCCATAATTGCTTCAATCTCATCCATTTCTTTAGGTACAGCACTGGTAAGATTTTTATTACCGTATTCTGTAATTAATAGATTATCCTCTATTCGAATACCAATTCCTTTATATTGCTCCGGTACATCCGCATCAGGTGAAATATACAATCCCGGCTCAACCGTTAGCACCATACCCGGTTCTAATGGTCTATCTCGCTCGTTACCATAATTACCAACATCATGTACATCTAGTCCAAGCCAATGTCCTAAACCATGCATATAAAACTGACGATAAGCTTTATCTGCTAATAATTGTTCAACATCACCTTTTAATATACCAAGGCGAACTAAACCTTCTACCATGATTCGACACACTTTTTCGTTAGCAATTTTAATAGAACTGTTTGGTACGAGTAATTCTATTGCTGCTTTCATTGAGTCTAAAACGATTTGATATATCTCACGTTGAGCAGGTGAGAATTTACCATTTACAGGGAATGTTCTGGAAATATCACCTGCATACATAGCAAATTCAGCACCTGAATCAATCAGTAATAAATCGCCATCTTTTAATACTTGGTCATTTTCGGTGTAATGCAAAATACAGCCATTATCACCACTTGCTACGATATGATTGTAGGCAGGAAATCTTGCCCCAAAACGAGAAAATTCATATTGTAATTCGCCTTCAATTTCCATTTCATAACGATTTGGACGAGTTTGTTTCATTGCACGGATATGTCCTAAAGCAGAAATTTGTCCAGCTTGTTGCATTAAAGCAATCTCATTTTTGGATTTGAATAGACGCATTTCAGAAAGCATTGGTTGCCAATCAATGATATTGTCCCAATCTATGCTAAATGTTTTAGAAACAATAGCATCCCCCCACTCTTGCAGACCTTTTGCATAATAACAAGCGGTAAGATCTTTCAATTTTTTTGCAAACACAGCGTCAATATCATCAATATTATAAGCTTCATCAATATTTAATTGTTTTGGTGCTGCAATGGTGCCTAAGCGGCGACCATTCCATGTTTCCATATCTGGATTTTTTTCTCGTAAAAAAATAACACTTTCATTTTTTTCTGCCGTTTTTATCAATAATAATACTGATTTAGGTTCTGCAAACCCTGTCAAATACCAAAAGTAACTATCGGGACGAAATAAATATTCATTACTATTATTACGACGCTTTTCAGTTTCTGTAAAAACAATCAATGCCGAATTATCTTGCATTTGTTTGAACACACGTTCGCGTCTTTCTATAAATTCACTATCAGGTAATTTTTGAAGATAAGCTAAATCCATTTTAATCTCCTATAAAAATATGAGTAAAAACAGGGTAAGAATTTCAAACAATGATAGCATAAAACGTAAATGCTATTTATAAAATATTGGACAACATCAAAAAGGAAAGGGAAAATAAAGAAACTAAAATTAGGAGATTATTATGATAACCATTGAACAATTCCAAGATGTTGTAGCAAAATTAAGAGATCCTCAATCAGGTTGCCCATGGGATATAAAGCAAAATTTTGATTCCATGCTTCCCCACCTATTAGAAGAAACCTACGAAGTCGCTGAAGCCATTCATACTCAAGATAGATCTTCTCTACGTGAAGAATTAGGCGACTTATTGCTACAAGTGGTATTTCTTAGCCAATTAGCTAAAGAAGAAGGTTCATTTACATTCCAAGACGTCCTTAATGATATCCATGATAAACTCATTTATCGCCACCCTCATGTATTTGGTGATAAATCAGCTAGTGATAGTGAAGAAGCTTTACAGTATTGGGAACAACAAAAACTCAATGAAAAAAAACAAAAAGGGCAAGAATCTATTCTTGATGATCTTCCTTTTGCTCTCCCTGCCTTAACGCGCGCACAAAAAATACAAAAGCGTTGTGCTAAAGTTGGATTCGATTGGGAAAGACTTCAAGATGTTTTTGATAAAGTACAAGAAGAATTAACAGAAGTACAAGATGAGATAAATCGAGAGGATTTAGTCCCAGAAAAATTAAATGAAGAACTAGGAGATTTACTTTTTGCAACTGTAAATCTTTGTAGACATTATAATTTTGATGCTGAAACTAGTTTACGTAATGCAAATATCAAATTTGAAAATCGCTTTAAAAAAATAGAAAACATATTGAAATCACAAGGAAAAAATTTAGAGCAGACATCCCTTGTAGAATTAGATATTTTGTGGGATAGAATAAAAACTATGGAATAAATGAGCAAATTTATGTAAAGTAAGCATAATTTTTACAATTTATAAAGCAACAACTAGGATAGAATTAAATGGAAAAAACGCCTGTGTCTAAAATTTTACTTGTTGATGATGATGTAGAATTAACAGAACTTCTTGCTGAACTATTATCACTAGAAGGATTTTATATTCAAGTTGTACATAACGGACAAGAAGCACTAAATAAATTAGAAATAGAAAGTTATGACATTATATTGTTGGATATAATGATGCCTGTACTAAATGGGATTGAAACATTAAAAAGAATTCGTCAAAAATGCACAACTCCTGTTCTCATGTTAAGTGCTAGAGATGATGATATTGATCGTGTTTTAGGATTAGAACTAGGTGCAGACGATTATTTACCTAAACCATTCAATGATCGAGAATTAGTTGCTAGAATTAGAGCGATTTTACGCCGTACAAACTTCCCTAATACCTTATCTGATCATTCAACCGGAACTGAAGAAAAAGAACAAAAAAGATTACAATTTGGAGGAGTTGAACTTCATCCAGGTAGACAACAAGCTATATTTAATGGTGAAGATTTAGACTTAACAGGTACTGAATTTGCTTTACTTCAAATATTAATAAGTCACCCAGGTCAAATTTTATCTAGGGAATTATTAAGTTTAGAGATTTTAGGAAAACAGTTAACACCTTATGATAGAGCTATTGATATGCATATATCAAATTTACGTAAAAAATTGCCTGAGAGGGATGATAATCTGCCTTGGTTTAAAACATTGAGAGGGAGAGGATATCTTCTGGTAACTGAGGAATAAATATTAATTAACCTCTGGTCTATCAGAGATTATATGCTTAATGCTATTGAGAACTATACACTAACAAAGATCAATAATAAAAACTTTTATCTCTCAGAAAATAATCAATAACCCTTTACTAAATTTAACATTGTTAATATTAATTCAACGCCTTAAAAATAAAGCAAATATTTATTGGTAATGAAATGATTCATAGTATAAATTTAAACTATATTTACTCAAAAAATGCTAAGCCAATCTGTTTATTCGATTAACAAGCGGTAAGTTTTCAATATTATTTTGCAAAGGGTTTATATGATTTCACGTAAACAAATCACCAATAAAATAAATTACTATTTAAGAAATTGGAAAAATACCAAAAATAGAAAGCGACTAAAAGCAAAAAATATTACAGTATTATCAAGTAATTGTATTGGTGGCTTTGTGCTTCACGATCTCAATCAGAAATTCAATTCCCCTTTTATCAATTTATATTTAACCGCAAAAGACTTTATCCAGTACTTAAAGCATATTGAATATTATCATAATCAATCTCTGCAATTTATTACCACAGAAAAGCGTTACCCTGTCGCCAAATTAGATAATTTAACCATTCATTTTATGCACTATCATTCAGAACAAGAAGCCAAAGATAAATGGGAAAATCGCACTAAGCGTATGAGTTTAGAAAATTTATTCATTGTAATGACAGATCGAGATGGTTGCACTTATCAAGATTTGGTAGAATTCGACAATCTTCCATTTAAACATAAAATAATTTTTACTCATCAGCCTCATCCAGAGTTAAAAAGTACAGTTTATATTGCTGGATTTGAACAAAATGGCATGGTGGGAGATCTATTTGAATACACAGGATTAAATGGTAAACGTTATTACGATTACTTTGATTTTGTAGATTGGTTTAATCAGGCAGAAAAGAATTAACACTCATTTTAATATTAACTAAAGGCGAAAAATGAACAACATTCATAATCACAAGATTTTAATTTTAGACTTCGGTTCACAATATACTCAACTTATCGCACGTCGTGTACGTGAAATTGGGGTTTACTGCGAACTTTGGGCTTGGGATGTTACCGAAGAGCAAATTCGTGAATTTAACCCAACGGGTATCATTCTTTCTGGTGGTCCTGAAAGTACCACTGAAGATGATAGCCCTAGAGCGCCTGAATACGTTTTCCAAGCGAATGTACCTGTATTAGGTATCTGCTACGGAATGCAAACAATGGCAATGCAATTAGGGGGTTTAACTGAAAACTCAAATCATCGTGAATTTGGCTACGCTGCCGTTGAATTAAAATCCACTGATTCATTATTTGCAAAATTAAATGATGATCTCACCGCTTCTACACCAAAATTAGATGTGTGGATGAGCCACGGTGATAAAGTTACTCGCTTACCAGAAAATTTCCAAATAACTGGTGTTACACCAACTTGCCCGATTGCTGCAATGTCTGATGAAAGTCGCCATTTCTACGGCGTACAATTCCACCCAGAAGTGACTCATACGAAAAGTGGTTTAGCGTTATTAACCAACTTTGTAGTCAATATTTGTGGCTGTGAAACCAACTGGACAGCAGAAAACATTATTGAAGATGCTGTGGATCGCATTAAAGCACAAGTAGGCGATGATGAAGTAATTTTAGGCTTATCGGGAGGAGTAGATTCTTCTGTAACTGCTCTACTCTTACACCGTGCTATCGGTAAAAAACTACACTGTGTATTTGTTGATAATGGTCTATTACGTTTAAACGAAGGCGACCAAGTAATGGAAATGTTTGGCGATAAATTCGGCTTAAATATTATCCGTGTAAATGCTGAAGATCGTTTCCTTGATGCGTTAAAAGGTACTGATGAACCTGAAGCGAAACGTAAAATCATTGGTAAAGTGTTTGTAGATGTGTTCGATGATGAATCGAAAAAACTCACAAGTGTGAAATGGTTGGCACAAGGTACGATCTACCCTGACGTAATCGAATCAGCAGCAAGTAAAACGGGTAAAGCACACGTAATCAAATCACACCATAACGTAGGTGGATTACCAGATTATATGAAACTTGGTCTAGTTGAACCTTTACGTGAATTATTCAAAGATGAAGTGCGTAAAATTGGTTTAGCATTAGGCTTACCAGCTGAAATGCTTAACCGCCACCCATTCCCTGGTCCGGGTTTAGGCGTACGTGTATTAGGCGAAATCAAAAAAGAATACTGTGATTTATTACGCAAAGCCGATGCAATCTTCATCGAAGAGTTATACAACTCTGGTTGGTACTACAAAGTGAGCCAAGCTTTCACCGTATTCCTACCAGTAAAATCCGTTGGCGTAATGGGAGATGGACGTAAATATGATTGGGTTGTTTCCCTCCGTGCTGTTGAAACTATCGACTTTATGACTGCACATTGGGCGCATTTACCTTACGACCTACTCGGTAAAATCTCAAATCGTATTATCAACGAAGTAGATGGCATATCGAGAGTGGTTTATGACGTAAGCGGAAAACCACC
>NZ_JARIDQ010000076.1 GCF_029256985.1 Otariodibacter sp.
TAGAAGCAAGGGATGTCCCTTTAAAGACTAAAATAATCTCGTTACTATAAGAAGGTAATGCACGTTTTAATGCATAAGGAATCAATATTTTTAACGTTTGTAAACGATTCAACCCTAAAGCAGCACAGGTTTCCCATTGCCCTTTTGGAATTGCTTTTACCGCACCATGGAAAAGTTGAGTGGTATAAGCTGCACTATTTAGCGCCAATGCCAACATTGCACAGAACCAAGCATTAGACAGTACCAACCATAAAGGACTATCCACGATCCATTGGAATTGCCCCGGACCAGCATAAATTAGGAAAAACTGTACTAATAGTGGTGTACCCGTAAATACTGTTAAGAACAGATTAATCACGGCTTTGATGCCTTTATTTTCCATTGATAGTAAGAAAGTTAGGGTTATCGCTAAGACAAATGCTACACATAGAGAAACGACAGTCAACAATAAACTAGTAGGGATCCCTTGTGTTATCGTTATAAAATAATCATATAACATTATTCAACCCCTCTCTCAAAGCGAGTAAAGCGTAATTCCAATCTGCGAATAATCACTTGGCTAACTAATGTAATAGCAAGATAGAGCAATGCAGCAAATCCATACCAAGTAAATGGCTCGTGAGTTGAAGTATTAACTAACTCTGTTTGGCGCATTAAATCACTTACACCAATCAATGATACTAAAGCCGTATCTTTAAGTAACACTAACCATTGATTACTCAATCCCGGCAAAGCGTGTCGCCAAACTTGTGGCATCACAATATTAATAAAAGTATAAGATCGGCTTAATCCAAGAGCCGCTCCCGACTCCCATTGTCCAACAGGAATCGCTTGAATCGCTCCCCTTAATGTTTGTGAAGCATAAGCTGCAAAAATAAGCGAAAGTGCAACTACCCCACTACTAAAAGGACCAAATTCAATATATTCACCGACAATAAGCTCTAATACTTCTGGTGCACCAAAATAGATTAAGAAAACCACCAAAATTTCAGGTAAACCTCGCAACAAAGCAATAAACACACTTGCAGGTTTACTAATTACTGCCCATCTATTTGTTTCTAATGAAACAAAAATAATCGACAAAATAAGTCCTAAGATTAAGGAACAAACCGCCAACCCTAAGGTCATTAGGGCTGCGGTTGAGATTAAGGGAAGATAATCCAAAAACATAAGATTAGTTACTCATCCATTTATCGTAAATTTTTTGATACTCGCCATTCTCTTTGATCGCAGCAAGACCTTTATTTAATTCAGCAACAAGATCGGTATTGGATTTTTTCACCGCAATGCCTAAGCCATTATTGAAATAATGTTTATCTGTTACTTTCTCACCCACAAAGCCCACTTCAGGATTTTTAGTAAACATATCTTTTAATACATCTGTATCACCAAAGATCATATCAATACGACCATTTTTAAGATCTAAAATTGCATCTTGTAAGCTATTATAAGAACTTGCTGTATATTGTGTTGCTTCTGCATTGATATATTGTTGGTAAGTTGTACCGTTTTGAACCCCAACTTTTTTCGCATTAGCTAAATCCACACCTTTATCTTTTAATGCAATAAAACTTGCTGAACTATCATAGTATGAATCAGTAAATGCCACTTGTTTTGCACGTGCTTCGGTAATATCAATCGCAGAAATCGCCGCATCAAAACCACCTCTTCCTTTAATTAAGCTAGGAATTAATGCATCAAATGCTTGACTCTTAAAACTACAATTTGCATCAATTTCCTTACAAATTGCATTAGCTACATCAACGTCAAATCCCACAATTTCACCCTTTTCATTTGTTGATTCAAATGGTGGGTAACTTGGTTCCATTGCGAAAGTAATATCTTGAGCATTAGCAAAAGCAGTTGCCGCCAAAATCGTAGTTAATAGTAATTTTTTCATTGTGTTTACCTCGTTAGTCTTATTAAAATTATTCAGAATGTGAAAGATAATTAGCAAATTGTGTCGTTTTCGGTTGTTCAAAACAACTTGCGTCACCTTGTTCTACAATATGCCCTTTTTCCATATAAACAACTTTTGTTGCAACTTTACGTGCTACAGAAACCTCGTGGGTCACAATAACTTGGGTAATTCCTGTTTCTTGTAATTCCTTGATAATATCGACAACCTGTGCCGTAATTTCAGGATCAAGTGCAGCCGTTGGCTCATCAAATAGCAATACCTGTGGTTGCATCATCAATGCTCTTGCAATCGCCACACGTTGTTGTTGTCCACCGGAAAGATGTAATGGAAAACGTTCGGATAACTCAGAAAGTTGTAATCTTTCCAACAACCCTTTTGCTCTTTCAATTGCTTGCTCTTTCGTTAGCCCCAATACTTTTATCGGAGCTTCAATTAAATTCTGCATCACGCTTAAATGTGGCCATAAATGATATTGTTGAAACACCATTCCCACTTCTTTACGCAAAATCCCAACTTGTTTTGAATCGGTTTTAGCGGTCAGATCAAACTTATGATTTGCAATTTCCAAAATACCAGAATGTGGCTCTTCCATTAAATTAAGTGTGCGAATTAACGTACTTTTACCCGCACCACTTGGTCCAAGAAGTACAACCGTATCACCTGTATCAATAGTTAAATTGATATCAAATAACGCTTGATTTGAACCATAGTAAAAATTGACATTGCTAATGTGAATAGCCATTTTTGAGAGATCCTATTTGCCTTTAAAATTAAACTGAATAGATATTATGATTTAATGAATAATTATGCAAGTTATTTTTTAGGAAATTTTTACTTTTTTTTATGCTGATTTAATTTCTGAATTTAGCCACTACAAATAAAAACCATAATCAATTAAAACTTTGATAAAAGCGCTCTATATATTAAAATGCATAGACTATGACTAAGAACACATTTTCTATGATATTTGCTCGATTTTTCACTTTATTACTTTCAGTATTGATTGCATTGCCTGCAATGGCGGGGCTATTTGATAAAAAGCCGGACTTTTTAAGAAGTGAAGATGCTTTCCGATTCTCCTATGAGCAAATGTCAGATAAAGTCGATCTCAATTGGCAAATCGCTGATGGCTATTATCTCTACAAAAAAGAAATTCAAATTAAAAGTGAGAATAGCACGTTAGGTGAGCCTATTTTTCCACCAAGTGAATCTCACGAAGATGAGTTTTTTGGCATAACAGAAATCTTCCGTAATCAATTAAAAGTTGAAGTCCCTGTCCAAAATCAATCATCAAACTCCACAATTGAAGTACGTTATCAAGGTTGTACAACTGGATTCTGCTACCCACCACAAACGGTGAATGTCAAATTATCAACACAAGCGGTCAGTTTCTTGTCAGATTCTGCAACATTACAAGCAGAACAAAATGTCTTAGCCAATAATTTGGCAACAAGCCAACTCTCCATTTTCTGGTTTTTCGTATTAGGCATTGGGTTAGCTTTCACCCCTTGCGTATTACCAATGCTCCCATTGTTATCCGCTATTGTGATTGGCAATAAAAATAGACCGAATATGGTTAGAGCCTTTTTACTCAGTCTAACTTATGTGCAAGGCATGGCATTAACTTACACATTACTCGGCTTAATCGTCGCCGCAATTGGTCTACCATTCCAAGTGGCACTGCAAAGCCCACCGGTACTAATTGGCTTATCTATCTTATTTATCATCTTAGCCAGCTCAATGTTTGGATTGTTTACTATTCAACTTCCGCATAGTTGGCAACAAAAATTAAATGATATTAGCCAAAAACAACAAGGTGGTGCTTACCCTAGCGTATTTGTGATGGGGATGATTGCAGGATTAGTCGCCTCGCCTTGTACATCCGCACCACTCTCAGGGGCATTACTTTATGTAGCTCAAAGTGGCGATATTCTCACGGGTGGATTGGCTCTCTATTT
>NZ_JARIDQ010000089.1 GCF_029256985.1 Otariodibacter sp.
AGACTTAAATCAGCCGATCATAACCTTAGTGTTATCATTCGGGCGATTAGCTCAGTTGGGAGAGCACCTCCCTTACAAGGAGGGGGTCACTGGTTCGAGACCGGTATCGCCCACCATTTTTTTTTCCTTATAAACGACAAAGATAAACTTCCTCTAAATCTACCTTCAATGTATATTTTGTTCATTTGAGCAAATAAAAAATCGATATTTTTCCCCTTACAATCAAGCTTATCATTTCTCTATCTTATTCATATTCTGATAAATTTTATGATATTTTGGTATAAGGGTTTAAAAAATATTTATATTTAGCTTGTTAATAAAACATAAAATACAGTAACATTGTTCATGTAAAATATATTGACATGTATATTTTCTATATCTACAATACTCAGAAATAACGTTACTACATATTGAGGTTGTGTTTAATGAAGGTGCCAATAACAAAGCTGGAGACAGTGGCAAGCATACAAATGGGATATTCGTTTAGATCACGGTTGGAAAGTTCAGAAAAGGGAACGATCACTGTTATTCAAATGAAAGACCTTGGTGAAGATAATATTGTAGATTGTAATGATTTACTACAAGTAGATATGGATACGATAAAAGAGAATCATTTTGTTAAAAGAGGTGATTTAATTTTCAGATCCCGTAGTAATAATAATACCTCTGCAATTTTATTGGCAGATCTTGATAAAGCGGTGATTGCTGCGCCGCTATTTATAATCAGAGTAACTAAGGAAGATAAAATATTGCCAGAATATCTTAATTGGTACATAGGTCAGCGTGATGCACAAATATTTCTCGCCAGCAGATCCGAAGGTACTGTACAAACAATGATTAGCAAACAGGCACTTGAGGATTTACCTATAGCTTTGCCTAGCTTGGAAAAGCAAAAACATATAGTAGAGTTAGCAGATTTATCGGCTCGTGAACAAATTTTATTGTCAGCATTAGCTGAACGACGTAAATGTTATATATCAGGGTTACTTACACAAGTAGTAAAAGGCATTTCAAATTTTTAAAGGAAAAACTATGAATAAAATTGATCAAAAAGATGTAAATAATGCAGCATGGGCCGCATGCGATACCTTCCGTGGTGTTGTTGACCCAGCACAGTACAAAGATTATATATTAGTGATGCTATTTTTGAAGTACATTTCAGATGTTTGGCAAGATCATTATGATAACTATAAAAATCAGTATGGAGATGATGATGTACGTATTCGACGTAAACTCGATAGAGAGCGATTTGTTCTTCCTATCATCAGACTGGTAGAGAGAGATGAGAAAGCTGGTGTTGATAACCTTTTAGATGAATTTCCGGCTACTTATTACAGTCTTTATGAACGCCGTGACTTCGCTAATATTGGTGAGTTAATTAATATTGTGCTTGATCATATTGAGGAAAGTAATAAGAGTAAGTTAGATGGCGTATTCCGTAATATTGATTTTAATAGCGAAGCAAATCTTGGTAAGACAAAAGATCGTAATCGTCGACTTAAGCAATTACTAGAAGACTTTCATAAGCCTCAATTAGATATGCGTCCTAGCCGAGTATCTGAGGATGTGATTGGTAATACCTATATCTATCTCATTGAGCGTTTTGCCTCAGATTCAGGTAAAAAAGCAGGGGAATTCTTTACTCCACTAAAAGTATCAGAATTAGTTGCAAAACTTGCTGGCCCAAAATCAGGTGATCGAATTTGTGATCCTACTTGTGGATCTGGAGGTTTACTTATTCAATCAGCATTACAAGTAGGGGGACGAGATTTTGCACTTTTTGGGCAAGAGTCTAATGGTAGCACTTGGGCCCTTTGTCGCATGAATATGTTTCTTCATAGCTTTGATAGTGCTCGTATTGAATGGGGTGATACTTTAAATAGTCCATTACTTGTTGAAAAAGACCACCTGATGAAATTTAATTGTGTTGTGGCTAACCCTCCATTCTCTCTGGATAAATGGGGTGCAGAGGATGCTGCAAACGATCAATACAACCGTTTTTGGCGTGGCGTTCCGCCTAAGAGTAAAGGCGATTGGGCTTTTATTAGCCATATGCTAGAAGTTGCACTTGAAAAACAAGGGCGAGTTTCTGTAGTTGTACCACATGGCGTGCTATTCCGAGGTGCAGCTGAAGGTCGTATCCGTCAGAAGATGATTGAAGAAAATCTTTTGGATGCAGTGATAGGTCTTCCGGGTAATCTATTTCCAAGCACTAATATTCCAGTAGCTATTCTGGTATTCGACCGTTCCCGTGAAAAAGGGGGGCCTCGTGAAGAATGTAAAGACATTTTCTTTGTCGATGCTAGCCACGAATTTATTTCTGGTAAAAATCAGAACACACTCTCAGATGAGCATATAGAAAAAATTCTACAAACCTATCACGCACGTAAAGAGATAGCAAAATATGCCTACGTTGCATCATTTGATGAAGTCCAAGAAAATGATTTTAACCTTAATATTCCTCGTTATGTTGATACTTTTGAAGAAGAAGAGGAAATCGATATTGATGAAGTACAAAAGGAGATCGACCAATTAGAAAAAGAATTGAGCGAAGTGCGAGCAAAAATGGCCATGAAACTACAACAAATTAACCAAGGAAATGAATGATGGATCAGAGCGTAATCACTAAACTTACAACCTCATTTAATGAACTTGTCTATCAGACACCTGATGAAGCAATAGAATTCTGGTATGCCAGAGATATTATGGCTGTGCTTGGATATGAACGGTGGGAGAATTTTAGTAAGGTTATTCAAAAAGCATCCATTGCTTGTGAAACAGCTGGTGGGTTAGTCGATAACCATTTTCGTGGCGTCACGAAAATGGTTCAAATTGCTTCTGAGAGAAACAAAGAGAATATCAATGATGAAACATACAAATATTGAAATAAAGCATCACCAAACTTTTGAGAGTATCAAGCAATTAGATAAAAATGGAACTGAATTTTGGATGGCAAGACAATTAGCTAAAATTCTTGATTATTCCGAATATCGAAATTTTTTACCAGTTATTAATAAAGCACAAAAAGCCTGTGCAAATAGTGGGCAGATTGTAGATAACCATTTCGTGGAGATGCACGAGATGGTTCCCCTTGGTTCTGGTGCTGAGCGTAGAATGGAATCCTATGCACTTTCCCGTTATGCTTGCTATCTTATAGTTCAAAATGGTGATCCTTTAAAACCAGTTATTGCTAATGGACAAACCTATTTTGCTATGCAGACTCGTCGACAAGAATTGGCGGATGATGAAAGTTTTCAGCGACTGCAAGAGAATGAAAAAAGGCTATTTTTACGTCGTGAAATGAAAGAACATAATAAGAAGTTAGTAGAAGCAGCTCAGAAAGCAGGGATAGAATCTAACTTGGATTTTGCAATCTTTCAGAATCATGGCTACCAAGGACTTTATGGTGGATTAGATGCTAAAGGCATTCATGCTCATAAAGGTCTGAAAAAGAACCAGCAGATTCTTGATAATATGGGAAGCACGGAGTTAGCTGCTAATCTATTTCGCGCAACGCAAACTGAAGAAAAGCTTCGTCGTGAAAATATTCAAGGAAAAGATAAAGCCAATAATACCCATTATGAGGTTGGTAAAAAAGTACGTCAAACTATTAAAGAGTTAGGTGGAACCATGCCAGAAAATTTACCAACGCCAGATGAGGACTTAAAGAAAGTAGAGAAACAAATCAACTCGCAGAAAAAGCTTAAGAGAAAGTAACATAAGAGTGTGGAGAAAAACTGATAATGGTAATTTTAAAAGTATTCGATGAGTTAATGGAGAGCCAACAATGAAGCAGTTACAGAAAATTCCATTTAACTGGAAAGAAACAACATTGAATCATTGTGTAAGCTCAATGAGGAGTGGACTTTCACGCTTATTATCAGAAACTGATATAGGTATTCCTGTACTTCGTTCATGTAATATTGGCATTAAATATCCAGTATTTGAAAATCTCAAATTTTGGTATGAGCTCGATCCTGAAGGGGCTAATACCAGTTCTTATATTTTAAAAAATGGTGATATTCTTGTTAATTTTATTAATAGTATCTCTCAAATAGGAAAAACTTGTATTTTCAGAAATGATATTGGGCGAGATTGTATTTATACAACGAATATTTTAAGGTTAATCCCCAATAAAAATATACTTGGAGAATTCCTTTTCCTTATTACTCAAATGGATAGATATAACTGGTATATTACAACTATAACTAAACCAGCAGTTAATCAAGCAAGCTTCACAACCAAGGATTTTAAAAAATATTTATTTTTACTTCCTCCGTTACCTGAACAAAAGGCCATTACTGATCTGCTTTCTACTTGGGATCAAGCTATCGAGAGAACTGAAATGCTGATTAAAGTAAAAGAAAAACAATTCAAATGGTTATTGCTAACGTTGATGTCTGAACCATCCCATAAAACAGGAAATAATGAATGGAAAAAGGTGAAATTAGGGGAAGTTTGTAAAGTAACAACTGGGCAATCAGCACCACAAGACTTATCTATTTTTACTAATTCAGGATTTCCTTTTATTCGGGTTAGTTCTCTTGATTTATTGCTAGGTAGATCAGATTCAGTTCAAACTGAATATATTACTAAAACTAAAGGACATGAGCTAAAAATGACTTTGTTTAAGCCTGGGACAATTCTTTTTGCAAAAAGTGGTATGTCCGCTCTTCAGGCAAGAGTATGCAAGCTTAAAGAGCCATCATTTATAGTTTCCCACTTATGTGCTCTTATACCTAGCAGTAATATTCACGAAGATTTTCTTATGTATTACCTTATGAAATATCATCCTAATCGATTGATTCAAGGCGATGGTTTTCCATCTATCAAAACAAGTGAAGTTAGTTCACTTAAAATTTTGCTTCCACCTTTTGAGGAACAGAAAAAAATTGTTGAAATGCTATCATTTGTTCAACAAGAAATTAATCTATTAAAACAGCTTGCTGAAAAATACAAAACCCAAAAACGTGGTTTGATGCAAAAAATGCTCACTGGAAAGTGGCGAGTAAAACCAGAAATTATTAATCAATATAAGGGGGAATAAATATGTCTAAAAGAAATGATCAACATGTTGTCCCACATCCAGATGGATGGGCGGTAAAAGGTGAGGGCAACAGTAAAGCAACTAAAATTACCCGAACTCAAGCTGAGGCTATTGCGAAAGCAGAAAGTATCGCAAGAAACCAAAAGTCAGATACTAAAATTCATGGTAGAGATGGGAAAATCCGTGCGGGTAACAGCTATGGTAATGATCCGTATCCACCAAAAGATAAGAAATAAGGAACACTTTTATGTGGAATGATATTGAAACAACTCAAGATCTTCTAAATTTTAAAGTAATTGCTGATGTAGCAGCCCAAATGATTAAAGACAGCAATGGTGAGCCTGTCTCTATTGGAGTTTCAGGAAGTTGGGGGGTCGGCAAATCCTCGCTTGTTCAGATGATCGGCGAATCCCTGAAAAGTCTTGATGATGGGAAAAACTACATCTTCATCAATTTCAATGCTTGGCTTTATCAAGGCTACGATGATGCTCGCATGGCACTTCTCCAAAAAGTCGCTGACAAAATAATGGAAGAGTCGGAGTCTCGTGAAACCTGCATCGACAAAGCTAAGGAGTTTATTAAGCGTATCAATTGGCTGAGAACTGCGAAATTCATGGCTCCAGTTGCTACTGGAATCATCACCGGCGGAGCGGTCGCAGGGCCAGTTGGTTCTTTCATTGGTGCGGTTAGTGGCTTGTTTGATCAAAACGGAATGCCGAGTCAGGAGGATCTAAGTGAGCTCAAAGATTCTTACAATCAGATCGCTCCTGATCTAAGAAAACTAATTAATAATAAAGAAGAAAAATCGGTACCGAAAGAAATTGCGGCCCTAAGAGCATTATTTCAGGAGCTGCTGGAAAAACTTGAATTGACTTTAGTTGTTTTAGTTGATGATCTTGATCGATGTTTGCCTAATACAGCAATCTCGACACTTGAGGCTATGAGATTGTTGTTATTTATTCCCCAAACAGCATTCATCATTGCTGCTGATGAGCAGATGATCCGCAATGCTGTCAAATCTCACTTTGGTAATAGTGATCTTAATGATGAGCTTATAACGAGTTACTTCGATAAGCTGATCCAGATTCCGCTCAGGGTTCCTCGTCTAGGAGCCAATGAGGTCAAGGGATATCTAATTTTACTTTTGGCTGATCTCGCTAAACGTCGTGATCAAATCACACAAGAAGAGAAAGATCAAGGCCACAATGCAATTATTAGTGCTATGAAAAAGTCATGGGCTGGTGGTCTAACTAAAAAGGTCATTGAAGACGCTTATGGTGATGCTGCTGTAAAACTTGCCAATCAAATCGATTTAGCAGACCAACTTGCCAATATCATGGCTACCTCAGATCATATCGCAGGTAATCCGAGGCTTATCAAGAGATTTTTGAATAACCTCACTATTAGACAATCAGTTGCTAAAGCTCAAGAGATGAGCGTTTCCTTTGAAGAGTTGGTTAAACTGCAACTATTTGAAAGGTGTGCTCCGGCTGTAGCATTTGAATATCTTGCCAAGCAAGTAGGCGAAAGTGAAGACGGCAAACCGAAATTTCTTCAGGAGCTTGAAGAAAAAGTTGCCAAAGCTGAAGAACTCAAATTTCCAGATAAGTCGTGGGAAACTCCGTTTATTTCAGATTGGTTGAAGTTGAGCCCACCGCTGTCTGACATCGATTTGCGACCGCTGCTCTATTTGAGTCGAGACAAAGCAATATCTCTTGCCAGTTTTGATGAGCTTTCTTCTGATGGTCGAGAGCTATTGTCAGCCCTTTGTGAGACCAAAAGCATTATGCAAGCACTCATCAATACAATCAAACAGATTGGATTGATTGAGTCAGAAAAGATATTGACTAGAATGAAACGGCGAGCCAGAAACAAGGAATGGAGCTTTGAGGTTATTATGCAAACATTACATCTGCCCAAGGCATTTCCTGA
Organism: Otariodibacter sp.; assembly: GCF_029256985.1. Taxonomy (GTDB): domain Bacteria; phylum Pseudomonadota; class Gammaproteobacteria; order Enterobacterales; family Pasteurellaceae; genus Otariodibacter. Next base: position 6,980 of record NZ_JARIDQ010000089.1, read on the forward strand.
ATTAAGCAGTTCTTTTGTTGCTATGCTTGATGAAATCCCCGCTGGGAAAAGACCTGTACAATTGATACCTCAATTACTCAACGAAAAATGGGCAAAGGAGTTGTTGGAGAGCTGGAAGCGTGATGACAACACGCCAATAACTGTAAAGAAAGCTATCAATATATCTAGGAGAAAAAATTAATGGGAACGTCTTCATCAAGCTCAGGGCCTAAAGGTGGAGTTCAATTTGATCCCCCTTGGTTAAATACTGTTGCTACAGATATAGGGTCGCCATTGGAGATGATTTCCGGTGGTTCTGCCCAGTCAGAGCAAAATCCCCAGCAAAACAGACCTGATACACAATCTGCTGAGATTGCTCCTCATAGGCGATTTGGCAATGCACGACGGCACCTTGGAGAGTATGTAAGCAGTGGCAATCGAGTGTCTCTAAGGAAAGCATTGGGAAGTTATTCCCGAAAAGGTATGGGAGGAGCATCCAAACTTGCCAGTCGAATGCGAACATCAACATCTGCCGGTGCAGGGCTATTCAATTTCCTTCAAGGTGTTCGTGACAGTGAAGACATCAAAGTCAGGGATTGGGTAAACCAGCTTACCTCGAAGAATCTTTCAGCACATGAGGTTACCGATGAAATCATAGAGCAAGTGATATCAGCAGGAGGCAGCCTTGATGAAGAGTCTTGCCGAGATTCCATGGCTCAGGCGATGTCAGACTTTTTGACGATTAATCCCGATGTAGACTTGCTCAATATGAATAACGACAGCATTTGGACCGTGATAGAACTGTTCATGGCCAACGAGGCGTTCAATCGAATCAATCTAGATATTGGTCAATTATTTGAAAGTGATAAATATTCTCCAAGAGAAGCTGTTTCTAGAATGAATGATATGCGGGATTATTTAAAATCAGAAATTTCGGCACAGATACAGGAGCTGAGAAAGGGTACATCAAACCCTACAAAGACAGAGATAAATTCTCTGCTTCAATCTGCCATCAAAATCACTTTTGAAGTATTCGAGGAGGGTGTATGAGAAAGGTCGTTTGTGCTCCAGAAAAGCTTATCCCGCAACAGATTGTGGAAGATATAAAATATTTCTCAGTATACTCAAATCCTAGAAGGGATAATGTTGGTTATTTTGGTTCAACTTTGATAAGAGATATACAAAGAGCAGGACTACGGCCTTCAGAGAACATATGGGATTTTAATACAATTGCTTTGTCGGTCGCTGCTGCTGATAATTCGCTGACAAGAAAAAATAGTGCCGATGGTTGGACTAGGCAAATTGATTTAACGATACACCTATGTAATCCACATATTTGGGAGCCAATAAAGCAGCATCTTGAAAAAACACTGAGATTTCTTACTGGTGATTTTTGGTATCTTACTTTCAAAGGCGATGGTGTTACTCCGCCAAGAGCGAAAAAATTGAAACAATTCGATTCCAACTGTGTTTCTTTGTTATCTGGGGGTATTGATAGTCTAGTAGGGGCAATAGATATAGTGGCTGACAATCACAAACCAATATTTGTATCACAAGTTGTTAGGGGGGATGCAGATATACAAAGAGACTATGCAAAAAAAATCAGACCAGAGAGCCCACATTTTCAATGGAACCATAATATTCATCCTCCGAAAGGAGAATCTGAAGGTTCGACGAGGGGGCGTTCGATCATTTTCTTTGCCTTTGCAGCATTGGCCTCCTCTGCTATTGAACAAAAGTTCAACTTATCAACTAATATATACGTTCCTGAAAATGGGTTTATAAGTTTGAATATACCTTTAAATTCAGGTCGAATGGGTAGCTTTAGTACTAAGACCACTCATCCCATTTACCTGCAAGGAATTCAGAATATTTGGAATAAAGTTGGGATTAATTTAAATATTGTGATGCCTTATCAGTTCAAAACAAAAGGAGAGGTACTGACAGAATGTAAAAATCAACAACTTTTGGAGAAATTGGTTTTCCAATCTGTCAGTTGTGGGAAATATCGAGTATATAAAATGCAACATTGTGGCAGATGTGTTCCTTGCTTGGTTAGGAGAGCAGCATTTCAATACTGGGGAAAAATTGATAAAACGTTAGGAGGCTATTATGCAGAGCACTTAGAACGAATAAATCATGGAAATCCCGATGATGTAGGTGCTGCCGCTAATGCATGTTTAGTTGCCGAGCAATCTGGTATTAACCGATTGATTTCAGGGCACCTATCTTTTGCAGAAGAGCAAAACAGAGTTAAATTTGAGGATGTTTTTTCAAGAGGGCTTGGTGAGATTAGAGAGCTATTATTGAGGGAAAAAGTAATATGATAGACTTGCATACACATCTTGATTTATATCCAGACTCTCTTAATATCCTAGAACGGGTAAATAAAGAGAACCATTTTACACTTGCTGTTACAACTAGTCCAAAGGCATGGCTAGCAACTTCACATGTATTCAAGGAATATAATAACATTATGGTTGCTCTCGGTTTGCATCCTGAAGTCGCTGATCGGAAGTTTGATGAGTTAGATCTATTATTAAGTTTGATTCATAAGGCTGTTTTTATCGGAGAAGTTGGGATTGATGGATCAGCAAGATATTCAAATACGTTTGAAAAACAAAAAATAATTTTTGATAGTACCCTATGCGAATGTGAAAAAGTAGGAGGGAGAGTTATCAGTATTCATTCTAGAGCAGCTGTTCCCACCGTATTATCGATTATTAGGAAATACCCAAATTGTGGCACTCCAATTCTTCATTGGTTTTCGGGAACGATCACTGAGTTAAGGGAAGCAATAGGACTGGGGTGTTACTTTAGTGTCAATTCACAGATGTTAAAAAGTAAAAAAGGGAAAGATCTTGTTTCAAGGATTCCTTTAGAGTTGCTTTTACCTGAATCAGACGGTCCTTTCGCAAATGTTAACGGCAAACCTATTATGCCTTGGGAGGCTATTAATGTTTGTCAAGAAATAGAGATACTGTGGGACAAGAATGCTGATAATGTGAAGAACATTTTTCTATCGAATTTAGAGACTATTTTATCGATTAAGAAAGAGTATAACTATAAGTAAAGACTTCGTTTTATCAAAGAATTGAATAATTCTTGTGTATTACTAACTATCTGTACTTAAAGTAAAATATAATATTTTATTTTTGAATATTAAATCGTAACTATATATTTAATGAAATAGGCTTATATTATAGGTTTTGTGAAAGTTCATTGTGTATTGATAGTTATACTAGGAAAATAAATAGTGCTAATAAAAATTACTTGGTTTATCACAGAATTTTGGATATAAGCTAGACATTATAATTATGAACCTTTTAGATATGCCTATTATATTACTGAAGATATTGTCTCAAGGATTAAAACCTATTGAAATAAGTTGGAGATTATACCATGAATGATTTCGATATGAATGAAAAATATATTTCTCAGCTCCCAGCTTTACAGCTTTTGATTACTTTGGGTTTTGAATTTTTAACACCAGAAGAAGCTTTAATAGAGCGTCAAGGGCGAATGTCGAATATTTTGTTGGAGAATATCTTACGAAATCAGCTTAAGGAGATAAATCGAATTTATTATAAAGGGGGTGAATATCTTTTTAGTGAGGAGAATATTCAGTCTGCACTTGAGAAATTAAAAAATGTTAGATATGACGGGCTGATTAGAACTAATGAAGCAGTTTATGATTTAATCACTTTGGGTGTCGCATTAGAGCAGCCGATTGAGGGTGATTTGAAAAGTTTTAATTTAAATTATATTGATTGGCGTAATCCTGCTCGTAATGTATTTCATGTTACGGTTGAATATAGCTTAGAACGTTCTCGTTCAATGGAGACTATCCGACCTGATATTGTGCTATTTGTGAATGGTATTCCATTTTGTGTAATTGAGTGTAAAGCACCACATGTTGAAGTAGAGCAAGCAGTTTCTCAATCAATCAGGAATCAAAATGATGATTATATACCGAGGCTTTTCGTTTATAGTCAATTGGTGTTGGCGTTGAATAAAAATTCTGCGATGTATGCGACCACTGGTACTGCAGCAAAATTCTGGGGAGTATGGAAAGAGCCGAAAATGGAGGTTGGTGAATCTGAATTTACAAAGCTTGAGATGATTGTTAATCAGCCGCTTGATAAAGCTGTTGTTGCCAAAATTACCGCTGTTTTTAATCAATTTTCAACGAAACTAGATGAGATGCGTTTGGTTACTAATCAGGATAAGGCGTTATTTTCGCTTTGTCGTCCAGAACGTTTGCTCGAATTGGCTTGGAAATTTACCGTTTTTGATGCAGGGATTAGAAAGATCGCTCGTTATCAACAATATTTCGTTATTCAATCAACAATGAGACGAATTAAGCAGTTTGATAGCAATAGTGTTCGTAAGGGGGGCATAATTTGGCATACGCAAGGCTCTGGTAAATCTCTAACTATGGTGATGTTGGCACGTAATTTAGTTTTAGATTCAAAGATTGTAAATCCCCGAGTTGTGTTAGTTACCGATCGTGATGATCTTGATAAGCAATTGCGTGATACTTTTGTAGACTGTGGGCTTGAGCCGAAGAGAGCGACCTCAGGACGTAATTTGTTGGAACTAATTAGTGAGAAGAAATCGGGAATTATTACAACGCTTATACATAAATTTGATAAAGCGTATGGAGTAAATAAATATAAGGATGATTCATCAGATATTTTTATTTTAGTGGATGAAAGTCATCGTACTCAGTTTGGTTCTTTTTCTGCACGAATGCGAGAGATGTTCCCAAATGCCTGCTATTTAGGATTTACTGGTACTCCCCTTTTAAAGAAAGAAAAAAATAATTTTATTAAGTTTGGAGGGTTAGTAAAGCCACATTATTCTATTAAGCAGGCTGTAGAGGATGGTGCTGTTGTTCCTTTACTTTATGAAGGGCGACATGTAGAGATGGCTCAGAATCAGAATGCGGTTGATTTATGGTTTGAGCGACATACTCAGGGATTGAGTAAGAAGCAAAAAGCAGATTTGAAGCGTAAATATGCACGAGCAGAAATGCTGAATAAAGCTGATCAAGTAATTTATATGCGTACGTTTGATATTAGTGAACATTTTCGTAGTAATTGGCAAGGTACTGGGTTTAAGGCTCAGTTAGTTGCACCGAATAAGGCGTCAGCATTGAAGTATCATACCTATTTGAATGAGATAGGGATGGTCAGTTCAGAAGTTGTTATTTCTCCACCAGATATGCGAGAAGGATTTGATGAGGTTGATGATGAAGCAACGGATGAAGTTGTCAAATTCTGGCAGAAGATGATGAGACGCTACGGTAGTGAAGATGAGTACACTAAGCAAATTATCAATCAATTTAAATATGGAAGTGATCCTGAAATTCTGATTGTGGTTGATAAGCTTCTTACAGGATTCGATGCACCACGAAATGCAGTACTTTATTTATGCAGAAGATTAAAAGAACATACTTTGCTGCAAGCGATTGCTCGAGTTAACCGTCTTTATGAGGGTAAAGAATTTGGTTTTATTATTGACTATGCCAGTGTACTTGGTGAGTTAGATAAAGCTCTTACTATGTATAATGCATTTGATGGATTTGATGAATCTGATTTGGATGGCACTCTCACTTCCATTGATAGTGAGATTAAGAAATTACCAGAGCGTTATTCCTATCTGTGTGATATTTTTAAAACAGTTAAACATGCTCATGATGAAGAGGCTTATGAGGTTTTGTTGGCTGATGAAAATCTACGAGAGGATTTCTATGAGCGTCTTGCCATATTTGCAAAAACATTGGCGATTGCTCTATCTTCGGAAAAATTTTTAGCTGAGACGGATGAGGCATTATTGTCTAAGTACAAATCTGATTTGAAAAAATTCCAATTACTTAAAGTTTCTGTCAAATACCGATATGCAGATGCCATTAATTATCGTGATTACGAGCCAAAGATTAAAAAATTACTAGATACGCACATTCAGGCTGACGAAGTGCTACAACTTAATGAGCCTGTTAATATTTTTAATAATCAGCTATTTAATCAGCTTAAAGAAGAGCAAGGTATTTATCAGGCACAGAAAAAAACAAGTGCGAAGGCGGATACTATTGCCCATGCTACTAAAAAAGTTCTTAGTGAAAAGATGGATGAAGATCCTGCATTTTATGAAAAATTCTCAAAATTAATCCAAAAAGCTATAGAAGATTTTAAAGAAAAAAGAATTTCAGATTTGGATTATTTGAACACTGTTATTAGTATTCGTAATAATGTGGTTGATAAAGTACATGACAATATACCAGATACGTTATCAGGCAATGAGAATGCAATGGCTTATTTTGGTGTGGTAAGACCTTTTTTTGAACAGTATGAATTAAATGAGGAAGACTTAGAAAGTGTCACAGCAGATTTGGCTATTATGATTGATACTGTTTTAAATAAAAACCAAAAAGTTCAGTTTTGGGATGATGAGGATGCACAGAAACAAGCGATTAATGAAATTGATGATTATCTTTACGATGAAATTAAGATAAAAAGGAACATTAATTTATCACTTGATCACATGGATGAAATTATTGACAAAGTAATGCAGGTAGCACGATATAGGAATCAATAAATTATGGAGATATCTAATCGTAGCCATTACTATTTCATCAATTCTGGACAGAAAAAAATTGATTTTTTATTACAGTATAGTAATAGAAAAACGATGGAAATTGCGGTTCATCCTAATGGTAAGGTTATAGTTAAAGCACCAGAGCAGTCGAAGTTAGTTGATATAGAAACAAAGGTTAGAAAAAGAGCTCGCTGGATTATTAGGCAATTAAAGTATTTTGAACAATTTAATCCCCGAGTTTCAGTGCGTTGTTATGTTAATGGTGAAACACATCGTTATCTTGGAAAGCAATATCGCTTAAAATTAATAGAGGGTAAGAAAAATACTGTTAAATTATCACGAGGTTTTTTTTATATCACTTGCGAAGGCCATCCAACCCCTGAAGTGGCAAAAAAATTATTAAATGCATGGTATATGGAAAAAGCACGATTTCAATTTAGCGAAAGTGTGCATCGTTGTTGGGATAAATTTAGTAGACAGGGGATATCTACTAAACCTAATTTATCAATTCGACGTATGAAAACAAGGTGGGGGAGTCTTTCCCATAAGGGGACAATGACGCTTAATGTAGATTTAGTTAAAGCACCAAAAGAGTGTATTGATTATGTTGTGATACACGAGCTCTGTCATTTAAAATATTATAATCATAGTCCTGATTTTTATAAACTTCTGGAGTCTATTATGCCAGAGTGGAAGAAAATAAAGCATATGCTCGAATTGAGCATGTCATGAAAATCTAGATTTTTATTGATACAGACATCACTTTATTTATACCTGTTTCTGTATAACTAATTCATTTTATTATAGGTTGGATAATGGCAGTATCTGGTGCAACATTACTTGTATCTTCATTAGGTGGGGTAGTTACACTATCCTTATTCCTAGGTTGGTTGATGTAAAGTCGATATTATGTAACCTATAAATTAGCCATCTCATAAGAATTAACTTGTGAGATGGCTTTATAATATGTGAAAAATATTCGTCCAATCTTACCGCTTATTTAATAACCTTTGATATCCTTAGTTGTTGAACAGTTTTTCTTGTCTTTTTTTAAATATTTCTAGCTATATTTTCTTAATTATTTACTAAAATTAAAAAGTTTATATACATATTTATTTTATGTGATTTTTTATAAAAGTTGTATGATTGGAATCAGTTGAGTAAACAATACTTACTGACATGGTTTGTAACAATATAACTATGCCTGGAAGAATGAATTAATGAAGAGTTCTTTTAGGAAAAATGCCATATCTTATATAAGACATTCTTCTATTAATTCATTGAATATAAATTTTTAATAATTATGCAGGAGGAAATTATGTCATCTAATCAATTAACAGTTCGTGATGTTGTTATTCAAATGTTACGTGATCTTGGGATAAAAAGAGTTTATGGAAACCCAGGTTCAACAGAACTTGCATTTTTAGGCGATTGGCCAGACGATTTTGACTATGTTTTAGCGTTACAAGAAGCCTCAGCCATTGCGATGGCAGATGGTGATGCACGAGCAACTGGACGCCCAAGTTTTATTAATGTTCACTCCGCAGCTGGTATGGGTAATGGATTAGGCAATCTATTTACTGCATATAAAAACCAAGTACCTATGGTTGTCA
>NZ_JARIDQ010000016.1 GCF_029256985.1 Otariodibacter sp.
GTTTACATTTAGGCGTTTACCTTGCTCTTCATACATGCCTGCCCAGTATTTATATTGCCATCTTGCAGGACTCCACTTGATAAAGCCTTCAATTTCAATACCCAATTGCATACCATGAGTATGACCACTAAGAGTTAAATGAATATTTTTATCTTGTGGTAATACTACATATTCCCAATGGGTTGGATCGTGACTCATTAGGATTTTGAAGTCATTATCATCAATGCCTTCAAGTGCCTTATCTAAGTTGCCATGTTTTGAATAATGGCCGTATCCCCAATTTTCTACGCCAACTAATGCGATTCTTTGTCCATCTTTTTCAAGATAGCGGTGCTCATTTAATAATAAATCCCAGCCCATCTCTTTTTGTAATCGTTTTAATGTCTCAAGATTTTGAGCTTTTGCTTGAGGAGTCGCCCAATTTGAATAATCCCCATAATCATGGTTACCTAATGTTGAAAAAACACCATCTTTTGCTTTAAGTTGGCTGAACATATCTTTCCAAGGTAAGATTTCTGAAGCGATGTTATTAACAAGATCGCCAGTAAATAAAATGACATCACTTTCTTGTTGGTTAATTAAATCAATACCATATTGAATTTTTTCTCGGTTATCGAAACTACCACAATGGATATCTGATATTTGAGTCAGCGTATAACCTTCAAATGCTTCGGGTAGATCATCATAATAAAGCGTATATTTCCACACTTTATAGTTATATCTACCTTTAGTGATTGCATAAATCATTGAGGCAAAAGGTACCATTGCTAAACCTAACGCCATCCAACTAATAAATTTTCGTCTTGAAGGTAAAGATGTTTTTGCGCCGGGATTCGGTTTCTTACGGAATAGTCGCAAGAAAATCCGTTGAATATCTTCTAAGAATAATACCAAGGTTACGGTTATAAGAGTGAGTAGCCAAATAACTAGCGCAGCAATAGAATAGAGTTGAATAGTATTCCAAATAGATTGAGTTCGGAAAGTCCATTGTAAAATTACATTAAGTGGAATAATAATCGCCACTAACCAAAATAGGTAATACCATATTTTAGAAGCTTGTAATGTTTTTAATACCTGACTCACATAAAAAGACAGGATCAAACACACCGGAATAAATACTGTAAAAAGATAAATCATCATATTAGTTAAATATTATATAGAGGTAATGCTTCATTGTGACAAGCTTACTAATGCAGAGTTCCTCCATAAATTATCTTTATGTTATAAATTTGTAAAAAAAACTTAAGGTTATATCTTATATGTTTTCAATTCCCACTCAAGTCAATTTCAAGTAGAATATATAGTAATTTTTATCAGAAGGAATAAATGTAATGTCCACACAATTTGTTTATACGATGCATCGTGTTGGTAAGGTTGTACCGCCAAAACGACACATTCTAAAAAACATTTCTCTTAGCTTTTTCCCAGGAGCTAAAATTGGGGTACTTGGTTTAAATGGTGCAGGTAAATCAACCCTTTTACGTATTATGGCAGGTATCGATACGGAGATTGAGGGTGAAGCTCGTCCTCAACCGGGGATCAAAATCGGCTATTTACCGCAAGAACCAAAACTTGAACCACAACAAACTGTGCGAGAAGCAATTGAAGAGGCTGTGGGTGAAGTTAAACATGCTTTAACTCGTTTAGATGAAGTTTATGCATTGTATGCAGATCCTGATGCTGATTTTGATAAATTAGCAGCAGAACAAGCAGAATTAGAAGCAATTATCCAAGCACACGATGGACATAATTTAGATAACCAATTAGAGCGTGCAGCGGATGCGTTACGTTTACCAGAATGGGATGCCAAAATTGAGCATTTGTCAGGTGGTGAACGTCGTCGTGTAGCGCTTTGCCGTTTATTGCTAGAAAAACCAGATATGCTGTTGCTTGATGAGCCAACTAACCACTTAGATGCGGAATCTGTAGCATGGTTAGAGCGTTTCTTACATGATTACGAAGGTACTGTGGTTGCAATTACCCATGACCGTTATTTCTTAGATAACGTAGCGGGTTGGATCTTAGAGCTTGACCGTGGTGAAGGTATTCCATGGGAAGGTAACTATTCTTCTTGGTTAGAGCAAAAAGAGAAACGTTTAGCCCAAGAACAAGCAGCTGAATCGGCTCGTCAAAAATCTATTGAGAAAGAATTAGAATGGGTTCGTCAAAATCCAAAAGGTCGCCAAGCGAAAAGTAAAGCACGTATGGCACGTTTTGAAGAATTGAATAGTGGTGAATACCAAAAACGTAACGAAACTAATGAACTCTTTATTCCACCAGGTCCACGTTTAGGGGATAAGGTTATCGAGGTTCAAAACTTAGTTAAATCTTACGGGAACCGCACCTTAATTGACGATCTTTCATTTAGTATTCCTAAAGGGGCTATTGTGGGTATTATTGGAGCAAATGGTGCAGGTAAATCCACTTTATTCCGTATGCTTTCAGGACAAGAGCAACCAGATTCTGGCTCAATCACACTAGGTGAAACTGTAGTAATGGCATCAGTTGATCAGTTCCGTGATGCTATGGATAACAGCAAAACGGTATGGGAAGAAGTGTCTGGCGGTTTAGATATTATGAAGATCGGTAACTTTGAGATCCCAAGTCGTGCTTATGTAGGACGTTTCAACTTTAAAGGTGTTGATCAACAAAAACGTGTTGGTGAATTATCGGGTGGGGAACGTGGTCGTTTACACCTTGCTAAGTTATTACAAGTGGGTGGGAATGTATTGTTATTGGACGAACCGACTAATGATCTTGATGTCGAAACTCTACGTGCATTAGAAAATGCTATTTTAGAATTCCCAGGTTGTGCTTTAGTTATATCACATGACCGCTGGTTCTTAGACCGTATCGCTACGCATATTTTAGACTACGGCGATGAGGGTAAAGTAACCTTCTATGAAGGTAACTTCTCAGATTATGAAGAGTGGAAAAAGAAAACATTTGGTGCAGAAGCAACACAGCCACATCGTATTAAATATAAACGTATTGCAAAATAATTAATGGCAATCGGTTAAACAAATTTCTAAAACATGAGGTAAACAATGGAAACGATTGATAGAATCAAAAAACAAATTAGCGAAAACCCAATTCTTCTTTATATGAAAGGATCGCCAAAATTCCCTTCATGCGGATTCTCTGCTCGTGCAGTAGAAGCAGTAATTAATTGCCAAGTACCATTTGGTTATGTGGATATTTTAACTAATCCTGATATTCGTGCAGAATTACCAAAATATGCAAACTGGCCGACATTCCCACAACTTTGGGTTGAAGGCGAGTTGATTGGTGGAGCTGATATCGTGATTGAAATGTTCCAAAAAGGTGAATTACAAACTCTATTAAAAGAAGTCGCAGAAAGACATCCGGCATAACTTTTTAAAGTTTAATTAGCAAACGACAAGCGGTCAGATTGGTAAAATAATTTACGGATCTGACCGCTTTTATGATATTTATTTTATCATCTCATATTCAACTTTAGCAATGGTTGTATCGTATAAACCGATATTATCTTCATTGTGTTTTGATATACCTGAATAACTCAAGCTTGCATCTTCATAGCGTTTAAATTTATAAACTGCATCATTCATTATGCCACTATTGAATAAATTTAATTCAACAAGTAAACTAAAATCTTGCTGTGTTAATCCTGTTACTTTACGAAATAATTCAGGTTCTAAATGTGTAATGACATCTTTTAACGAATATTCTCGATAATCGGTTAGGTACATAAAAATAGGAATTCGAGTAGCGAATTTGATCAATTTTTCTTGTACTTGTTTTCTTAAACTGCGTTCTTTTTTTTCTTCCTCTGAAAGCGTTTTCTTTTCTGATTCAGAAAGTTCTTTTTCATTGGCTTCTCGTTTGGTTTTTTTGATACTTTCTGATTTGTTGATAATCGTTTCGATATCTTGATTTAATGCTCTAAATCCCTCTATATTCATTAAAGCATTCATTGCTTCATTGTTAGCACTTAATTTCTTTAACGTTTCGTTATCAACATTAACCAGTAAGGCACTTTCCCAACGGCGAGCAAGTAAAGTCGCTGTTGTTCCACTCATTGCCATATCGAGAACACCAGCAGCATCCATAGCTCGCATAGCACTGCCATCATAAGAAAGAATGGGTAAGAATTTGATAAAATCGGCAACTTTCTGTTCTGGGTTTTTATCTTCTGTATTTAACCTAAAGCAATAACTGGAAATTTGCTGTAAGGCTCTATCTGGGGCGAAATCAAAGATATAGCAATTTTCTTTGATAATTTGTATGTCATTTGGGTCATTATCGTTATGCCCTCGCAATACCCAAGGTGTTTGAACACGAAAAGCAGATTGGAAATAGGTTTCTGGGCTAGATAAATTGCGTAGCATAAATATTCCAGACCAAGCAGATACAGACACACCAGTAGTTAATTTTCCACAAGTGAGAGTAATTGTTTTAGTTGTTAAGGGATTCTTACCCATTGCTTGTTTCACGGGAATAAGAGCATCTGCCCCAATCCCTGCTTTATTGCCTGCGGCAACCACAATATCATAATCGTGGTAGAATTTATTCTGCGGTTGTTTCAATAAATTAGACATTGCGTAACAAGCAGAAACATTAGGTAAAAACCACAATGTATGGGATAAACTCTTTAATAACCGAGTATCGCCAAATGGCATAGGCGGTTTCTCCGCACCTAATTTTAGGTTTTCAATGAGTGTTTCTCTCAAGTTTCCTCTAATAAGATCTAACCATTTTTGAACATCATTTTCATATCTAAATTTGGCTTTATCTTCCTTGCCTGAGGCATCAAAAAAACTGTTTAAATCAAATTCGTTAAATTCTCCCTTAAGGGCGACTTGCCGAATATCTTCAGGTAGTTGATAAGTCATCATAACCATTCTAGGTAATGAAAGGTAAGGATTATCAATTCCTTGCCAATTTAATTTAGCTTGTTGTTCATCGGAGTAAGTCCAGTTGAAAATTTGCTCTTCAATAAATTCGCCAGACTGAATAGCTTTAAATGGCGTACCAGATAAGTAAAGATAATGATCTGTTGTAATCGGTAAAATATCTTCGTTAAAATATTCAGGTACGTCCATTTCCATTTCTGCAATTTCTTGCGAAATCTGTTTTTGTTGCTCTTTTTCTGAATCAGCAAATAGATCTTTAGATTTTTCTCGCCAAGCTCCATAGTGATATTCATCAAAGATGACACAATCCCAGTTTATTGCGTGTACCCACTCATTTTTGAGCTTGATTCCACCGCTTTTATTTCTGCCTAAATAATCTTGAAAAGAACCAAAACAGATTTGTGGATATTCATCATTTGAGTTCCATTCTTCCTCTTGGGTAACGAAATTCCAATGTGTAAAATCTATATGGCTTTCTAGATCTTCTTGCCACGCACTTTTTACTGCTGGTTTAAATGTTAGGACTAAAATACGTTTCCACCCCATTGCTTTGGCTAATTGATATGCAGCGAAAGTTTTACCAAATCGCATTTTTGCATTCCATAGAAAATGTGGTGTTTTATCTTGATTATGAATATCTTGCTTGAATGAATGGAAGTAATTTACAGTTTTTTCGACCGCAGTTTTTTGTTCTGGTCGCATAGCGAAAGAAAATTGGCGTTGTAATTCATATTTCTTGCCTGTTTTGATTTCTAATAAGGCATTTTTCACTGTTTCTAGGTTACATTCAAACCATTCCCCTTCAATACAGGCAACACCTTTATTTTTAAGTAATTGGTGGACATCATAATCTTTAAAGAATGAACCATCTTCACGTTGCGCAATTTCATCAAGTACAATTTTATAGCTTTGATGAGGTAATTTTATTGGATATTGTTCAGCTACACGCTCTTGTACAGAACGAGTGGTAAAGCCTATTTTTAGATGATTAGGATAGCGACTATCCTCATAGGCATAAATTTTAGGTGTACGTAATGGTGTTAAATAATGGTTACTCATTATCGTTCTCCATTGGTCTTATCATACTTTCAATATAATCAATTTCTTCTGTTGTTAAGCCATATTTGGCATAGAGTTTCTCATCACTCCATTCTTGATTGAAATCTTGCATAGGTATTAACTCATAGACTTTTTTTGTTGCATCTTGAGTATTTTTTTTGAGGGTCAGCATAAAGTGAAAAAAACGGGTTTGTGTATAACTGATGACATTTTCACAAATCGTTTTATTTTCAAAAGGTCCAATGATTAGATAGGTTTCTGTACAGGCTGTATTTAATCCTACATAAATTGGTTTTACCCAATCTGTTTTGGCATCTCCAGAACCAATGGCTTTGGGAACTAGAACCTTATGTGTATCAATTAACTGTTTATTTTTGGGAATATCTTCCCTTTTTATATAACCAATCCCTTTATTTTGATAAAGCGTAACGTTGTTATGTGTTGAATAAGGTGTGGGTTTTCCTTTGGTTTTGGTATCCAATCCAAATGGTTTTCTTGAACTTACTAGAGAACTAAAACTATTTTCTTTGCGTTGTGCTATTTTGTGTAATATTTTTATTGCTTGGTTATATCGAATAAAAATATCAAGATTTTCTTCTTTTAAGGGTCTTGGCATTTTAGAAATTAATTCATTATTTTCGTAGGTATGGACCAAACAATCTCCTAGATAATCTTTTTGCCATAAAAAATAGCAAACTCCACCTTTAATCTCGACACCAGTAAAACAATCTTGAGAATTAGGATAATCGTGTAATTCTTTAATATGCTTATCACTAAGCATTGTTTCCCTAAATTGATCAAGCCATTTCCCCCCAGCATACCAACGAGCAGGGATGATCATAACTAGAAAGCGTGGATTTAATTTTTTAGCTTGTTCAACAAATAAATGATAAATGGGCTTTGCACTGGCTTGAGCACCGCCATCACTCAGTTGATAAGGGGGATTGCCGATAATAACGTCAAAGTTCATAGGAATATTTTTTATAATGGTTTGGATAGGTTGATGAATAAAGGCATAAGCGTGATTTTCTAAATGATTTTCCCTTTCGTACACCGTTTTACTTGCTCCACAATGGATACAATGATCGCCTTCCCATTGATGAGCTTGAGGGGAGTAGTAAATATTGCCTTGTTCATCGTTAAATTCAGTACACAATGAATAGTCGGTGTTAGCGAACCGAGAACAATATAAGCTACGGCGAGCAAGTAAAGCGGTAAGTTCCGTTATGCCTAATGCAAAAATTTGTTTTGTGAATATATGGTTAATTCGCTCTTGTAAATTAGGAATTGCTTGTTCTAATCCAACCAATAAGCGTTTGGCGATTTCTCGTAAAAACACGCCTGATTTTGTGGCAGGATCTAAAAATGTGGTATCGGGAGATCTAAAAATTTCAGGTGGTAAACGATCGAGCATTTTGTTTGCTAATTCTGGAGAAGTAAAAACCTCATCATTAGATAAATTAGCCAAACAAGACAGCACATCAGGATTATAGTTAATTGATTGGTTGAGCATTTTTAATATCCATAAAGTAGCAAGAAAAGTATTGTTGAACTGATTTATATGGAGAGCCTGATTGTGCAATCAGATATTGATATTCATAATCGTGCCTTTTGATTGACCATTTTCTTGGTTGATTCACAGGGCTCCATTGGGAAAAAACGATAGGCCAATTTGTTTCGACGAAAGTCATTTTTAACGCATCGCCTAAAATAATATTTTTTTCTAGAAT
The DNA here is from genome assembly GCF_029256985.1 of Otariodibacter sp. GTDB lineage: Bacteria > Pseudomonadota > Gammaproteobacteria > Enterobacterales > Pasteurellaceae > Otariodibacter. Next base: position 7,685 of record NZ_JARIDQ010000016.1, read on the forward strand.
AAATTTGATGATTTCTGCATATTCATTACTGATATTGCGACTAAAAATAAGGTTATATTTTTCTGCTAACAGATTAAATAATCGTGTACGGCAGGTTTCTACGTTATCTTGTAAAAGTTCTATTCCATAAAGTGATGCAATAGCTATAACAGATTGAAATTCAAATTCTTTTTGTGATTTGGCTAATGTTTTAGCGATAACCTCTAATTTTCTTTTTAAGATTTCTAGTAAAAAATTACCATCTCCACAAGCTGGTTCAAGAAAGCGAGAATCAACTCGAATCGTTTCATTTTTAACTAAATTAAGCATCGCATTCACTTCTTCAGGGCGAGTAAAAACTTCCCCGTGATCTGACACTCTTTGTTTTGATTTTATTTGTTCAGACATTGATTAAAACTTAAAAATGTAACTATTACTGTAACTAATAATGAATTATTGTAACTATTAAAGTAACTAATCTCAATAGTTACGTGATTTTTAGGTAAAAGTTTTAATTTTTTAGCTGTAACTTAAGTAGGAGTATGCAGCTATGGATCAACGGAAAGAATTTGCTAAAAATTTAAAAGCCATCTTAGAGAAAAAGGGGATTGAGCCAAAAGCCTCAGTATTAGAACGAGAATTTAATTTACATCATTATGGTAAACCTATTAGTTCGCATGCCGTAGCAAGATGGTTACGAGGGGAGGTCATTCCTTCTTTTGCCAGAATTAAAACTTTAGCCTCTTGGCTTGATGTGCAGGTATCGGAGTTAGTATCAGAGGATATTGCTTATAAAATTAATAAAATTGAGCAACAAAAAGAGCCAACAGAACATATTTGGAAAATGGCTGCAAGTTATCAAGATCAATTGTTATTTGAAACGTTTTTAAATCTACCTCAAGAGCAAAAAAAGGCAGTAAGAGAAGTGATTATTGCCATGCATAAGGCTTATAGAGAAAAGTAAAAACAAGATGACAAGCGGTCAGATTGGTAAAATAATTTACGGATCTGACCGCTTGTTGTTTATGTGTAATTAATTTGCTTAACTCTTTTCAATCTTAGCTTTCGATAGTTGCTGAACTTGGCTTTCTGCGTTTGCCGATATTTTTTGTATCTTTATGGCGGATCTTAGATTTTTTCTTAGCTGCCTCTTTTTTCGCTTCTTTCTTTTTCTTGATACGGGCTTTTTCTTTTTTCGTGGTGGTATTGAGATCGCCATCTTTCGGTGCTTTAGTTCTTGGTTCTAAGCCTTCGATGGTTCTTGGTTTAAGCACTTCATTAGTGTAGCGTTGAATTTTGCCTAATAGTTTGTAGTCGTGAGCTTCCACTAGAGAAACAGCAGAACCTTTTTTACCTGCACGGGCGGTACGTCCAATACGGTGAAGATAGGTATCGGCACTGTATGGCAAATCAAAGTTAATCACAAAATCGACATCTTCAATATCAATGCCTCGTGCTGCAACATCGGTTGCAACCAAGACATGAACGACACCTTCTTTTAATCGTGTAATAGCTTGAGTACGTTGAGTTTGTGCCATTTCCCCTTCAAGATAAGTCGAGCGAATACCTCTTTTGCGTAGTGTGTCGCTTAATTCTCGAACATCATCTCGGCGACGAACAAAAACGATTCCTCGCTCGATTTCAAAATTAGTAATTAAACGGGCTAAGAGTTTTGTTTTATGTTCAACATTATCTGCGTGGTAATACCATTGTTGAATCTTTTTGCGTTCACGGCGACTTGGTTCGGCATCCACTTCAATTGGGTTATCTAAAATTCGCCCCGCAAAATCTGTCAGTAATTCTCCTTCAAGCGTAGCGGAAAATAACCACGTATATTTTCTCCAACGGGTTTCTGCGGCAATGCGTTCTGCATCTTGTCCAAATCCCATTTGTAACATTCTATCTGCTTCATCAAAAATAAGAATTTCCACTGAACGACAATCGAAGTTTTCTTCTTTAATGTATTGTAATAATCGCCCCGGTGTTGCCACGACTAAATCTTGGTTGGTGTTAAATACTTCGCCATGATTTTGGTAAGCAACTCCACCTGTAATGGTAGCAATATTTAGATTCGTAAATTCACTTAAAATTTCAGCTTGCTCCGCAACCTGCATGGCAAGTTCACGAGTAGGGGTGAGGACTAACACTCGTGGTGGACCGGGTTTGCGGCGAGGGTAGTCAAGTAAATGCTGGATTGCAGGTAATAAAAATGCAGCGGTTTTACCTGTACCCGTTGGGGCTGAGCCAAGGACATCACGTCCGTCTAATGCTGATGGAATAATCTCTTGTTGGATTGCCGTTGGGCGTTTGTAACCTTTTTTAGTTAAGGCTTTTAATAATTCAGGACTTAAATCAAGTTCTTCAAATGTTTCAATGGTGTTCATAGTGTTCTCATGTAATGACGGCAGTTTTCATCATAAAGTGAATGGAGTTAAATATAAAGTGCCATAACGATCGCATTTTCTCGTTCGCCATTCGGTTTTGGGTAATAATTTTTACGAATTGTTACTTCATTAAAACCAAGGGCAGTATATAAATGCTGTGCTGTTTGATTAGACTCTCTGACTTCGAGCCAAAGTGTTGCAATATTTTGTGTTTTTAATTTTTCAATCAATCCTTGCAATAATTGTTTGCCATAACCTTTTCCTTGATAAGCGGGATCGACTGCGATATTGAATAAGGTTGCTTCATCTAAAATCGTTTGGCAAATAGCAAAGGCAATAATTTTTTTATCAATAGATAATTTCAAATTGAGATAACGCTCACCTTGATTGTTTAGTAAAGTTCCTTTATTCCAAGGGGTAATATGAGCCTGTTGTTCAATTTCAAATAAGCGGTCAAAATCGCTAGAAGTGATAAGTTCGATCACGTATTTTCCTCTAAATTAGGGCAAAAGGATTCTATTTGTCGCCAAAATTGACGTTTTTGTGCAGGCAATGAAAGCTCATTCCAATTGGTTTGATACCAAGCGGTGAGATTTGCATATTTTTTTGCAAATAATTCATGATTTGAGTTTTCTTGAATTACCCAAAAAATAGGGCTGTGCTGGAAGTTGAGTCTCAGTGATTGTGAAAAATTGATCCATTGATATTCTTCATGGCTAATGTTCAGAGCCAATAAAATATCTTGGAATCGTCTGGTTTGTTGATAATCTTCATCACAGACAATAACGAGCTTGATGTGATCTTCTAAGCGAATTTGAGCATCCCCTTTCAAAACCTGTGGTTTTGTTAATATCCATTGGGGGATATTCATTTCATTTAATAGTAAATCACGTCGATTCATATGCTTCCTTATAAAATATTAGGGAATAGTAGCAAAAGTTGATAAAATGCGGAAATTGTTTTTGTAATTAGATGTTGTAATAAATGACACCTCAATTTTTATTTCCAAGTTATAAAGAATTACATCCTTATAATAAAAGAGTTTTAAAGAGAATTCGTAATTTTTATCGTTACCACTTGTATAGTTTGTGGTGTTATGCAGAACGTAAACAATTTGAATCTTACCTCAATCATAATCCATTATGGATACCTGTTTTTACTGATATGCCTTACCGCTGTAACGCGGTTTTGAAAAAATTTTGCGATAATCGTTTCAATAAAAAACAACGAGTTGAAGCTGTTATTAATAGTCTTGCTATGGCTGAGAGTAAATTTGGAAGAGAGCTGGCCAGTAAGTTAGTTGAGCAAAAAACAGTATTGCTTGCACAATTAACCGAAGAATTAAGTCTTTATTTGAATCTCAACAAAATTGATCCTTTTGAAGGATTTTTTTCCTTGAATATTAGGAATAAAGCTGATCAAAACGTTTATGATGCCTCTTTTACTTTTTTACAACCAAATTTGTTATTAATTGCATCTATTCAAGGACCTAAAATGGAAGATGCTAAAGAGGTAGTGAAAGGTGTAACAAAAGCTCTCTTTGGTGCAAGGCCTATGTTTTTATTGGTTCATGCATTTCAGATTTTAGCCCAAACTTTAGATTGTGAGTTAGTAGGTATTGCTCATAAATATCAAGGTAAATATCGTTGGAATGATCATTCTAGATTATTGTTCAATTATGATGAATTTTGGCAAGAAAACCATGCTGAAAAAAATAGTAGAGGATATTGGAAATTACCTCTAACTTCAGAACGTAAACCATTGGAAGATATTGCAAGCAAAAAGCGTTCAATGTACCGTAAGCGTTATGAAATGTTTGATAAGTTAGAAGAAAATGTTATTCATGTTTTAAAGCATCATGCTTAAACCTGAGTATTAAAACGTAAAAAATAGGAAAAATATGTTATCACCTGAGAGTGAAGTACTTGAACGCCATTTAGCATTATTTGAAAATAAAAACATCTTGTTCTTTGGCTATATAAAAGATCATTTTGCGGAAAGCATTCGTAAAAATAGTCAAAGTGTAGCCGTGTTTAGCAGTTATTTTGATTATGCTAATCAATATGATAAGGCTGAATTCGGATTACTTTGTGAGAATACTGCCGATTTAGCAGTATTTTATTGGACTAAGAATAAGCAAGAATGCCAATTTCAACTTTTTCAATGGTTATTTAATGCACCTATTGGGCAAGAAATGCTGATTATTGGCGAAAATCGTTCTGGTGTGCGTTCGGTTGAAAAAATGCTTGAGCCATTTGGGGATATTGCCAAAATTGATTCCGCTCGTCGTTGTGGGTTGTATCATTTTGCGTTGCATACTCAACCTGAGTTTAATTACCAAACTTTCTGGAAATCTTACCGCTTGCAATCACTTAATGTGTTTGCTTTACCAGCCGTATTTAGTTCCGCAGAGTTAGATAGTGGTTCGCAATTATTGCTTTCTACTTTTGATAAAGCGGATCGATTAAAAGGTAAAGTGCTAGATTTAGGTTGTGGGGCTGGTGTCATTGGTGGATTTCTAAAACAACAGTTTCCGAAAATTAAGCTTACGATGTCTGATGTACACGCAATGGCAATTGAATCAAGCAAACGTACTTTGGCTGAAAATGAATTAGAAGGTCAGGTTGTAGCAAGTGATGTGTTTTCTCATATTCCAGAGCGATTTGATTTGATTGTGTCTAATCCTCCATTTCATGATGGGGTGGATACAGCATATCAAGTAGTAGAATCTTTAATTTTACAAGCTAAACAACATCTAAATAAAGGTGGAGAACTGCGCATTGTTGCCAATGCTTTCTTACCTTATCCTGATTTATTAGATCAAGCCTTTGGTTCACATACTCTGTTAGCTAAATCAAATAAATTTAAGGTTTACTCGGCAAGGGCTTAAGGCTTGTTAAGTCGGCACTTTTTTCCTACAATACCGCCCTTATTATTTTTGTTCAGTATTTTAGGATAGACAAGTGTCGCAAATTAAGTTGATTGTTGGATTAGCCAATCCTGGTACAAAGTATGAAGAAACGCGTCACAATGCAGGGGAGTGGTTAATTAACGAAATCACTCGTCAATATAGTGTTTCATTGAAAGAAGAATCAAAATACTTTGGTAAGGTTGCTAAAATTAATAGCGCTCAAGGTGAAGTGCGTTTACTTGTACCAACAACATTTATGAATTTAAGTGGTAAAGCGGTCGGAGCTTTGGCAAATTTTTATCGCATAAAGCCTGAAGAAATTTTAGTGGCGCACGATGAATTGGATTTACCTCCTGGTGTAGCGAAAATTAAGCAAGGTGGTGGTCATGGAGGCCATAATGGGCTGAAGGATATCATTGCAAACTTGGGAAATAATAAAAATTTCTATCGTATCCGAATTGGTATTGGACACCCTGGTCACAAAGATTTGGTCGCAAGCTATGTATTAGGCAAACCATCACCAACTGATAAGTCATTAATTGATGCAGCCGTTGATGAAGCGGGACGTTGTATGGATATTTTATTCAAAGAAGGCATTGTCAAAGCAACAAATCGTTTGAACGCATTCAGGGCATAGCCATTTAACAGTAAAAAATAGGAAAAATTATGGGATTTAAATGTGGTATCGTAGGTTTACCAAATGTAGGTAAATCAACGCTTTTTAATGCATTAACAAAAGCAGGTATCGAAGCGGCCAATTATCCGTTTTGTACAATTGAGCCGAATACTGGTGTCGTACCAATGCCAGATCCTCGCCTAGATGCGTTAGCAGAAATTGTGAACCCAGAACGTGTATTACCTACTACAATGGAATTTGTGGATATTGCAGGTTTAGTGGCAGGTGCAAGTAAAGGTGAAGGATTAGGCAATAAATTCTTAGCGAATATTCGTGAAACGGATGCTATTGGTCATGTAGTTCGTTGTTTTGAGAATGATGATATTGTTCACGTGGCAGGGAAAATCGATCCCCTAGATGATATTGAAACAATCAATACAGAACTTGCTCTTGCAGATTTAGATAGCTGCGAGCGTGCTATCCAACGTTTACAAAAACGTGCAAAAGGTGGCGATAAAGAAGCGAAATATGAATTATCTATTATGGAAAAAATCTTACCTGTACTAGAAAATGCAGGTATGATCCGTAGCGTTGATTTAGATAAAGATGAATTACATGCAATTAAAGGTTATAACTTCTTAACACTAAAACCAACAATGTACATTGCTAATGTAAATGAAGATGGTTTTGAAAATAACCCATATTTAGATAAAGTGCGTGAGTTTGCTGAAAAAGAAGGTTCAGTTGTTGTGCCAGTGTGTGCATCAATTGAAGCAGAAATTGCAGAATTAGATGATGATGAAAAAACAGAATTTTTACAAGATTTAGGTATTGAAGAACCGGGTTTAAATCGTGTAATTCGTGCAGGATATGCATTATTAAATTTACAAACTTACTTCACAGCGGGTGTAAAAGAGGTGAGAGCTTGGACGGTAGCAGTTGGCGCAACAGCACCAAAAGCTGCAGCAGTTATTCATACTGATTTTGAAAAAGGATTTATCCGAGCAGAAGTGATTGCCTATGAAGATTTTATTCAATATAAAGGTGAAAACGGTGCAAAAGAAGCAGGCAAATGGCGTTTAGAAGGAAAAGATTATATCGTTAAAGATGGTGATGTAATGCACTTCCGCTTTAATGTATAGTAAAGCTAGATGTGAGAAAGGGAGCAATTTGCTCCCTTTTTTGTACCTAATTGCTTTAGCTTAAAGAAAAACAGTTTCTGACAGTTTGCTATCTTTAAAAACAAAACCTTCATCAAGCAATTTTTGAGGGATAAGCGGTTGGTTATCTAATAATAATTGTGAACGTTCTCCAAGAATCATTTTTAATATGATTTCAGGGATATTAAAAAATGCAGGGCGTTTTACTGTTCGAGATAATATTCGATTAAATTCAGCATTTGTAATAGGTTTAGGAGCAACAAAATTGTAAGCCCCTTTTGAGTTTGAATTATTTAGTAAAAATAATATTGCATCAATATGATCTTCAAGTGAGATCCAAGCCCAATATTGCAAACCCTTTGCTAGTTTTCCACCAAGACCTAATTTATATAGTGGCAACATTCTTTTTAATGCACCACCTTCCCTATTTAACACAATACCTGTCCTAATTATACACACTCGTGTTTTTTCGGAGTTTGCCTCAAGTGCAGTATTTTCCCATTCTTCACATAACTGTGCAGCAAATTGATTGCCACAAGCGGTCTGTTCGTCATAATATTTTGCAATAGGGGCTTTAGGTAGATCTCCATAAAAGCCTGTAGCAGAACCAGAGATAAAAGTGTGGGGAGGATGCTCACTTTTTTTGATTAGATTGACTAATTGTTGCGTAATATTGATTCGGCTAACACGCAAAATTCCTTTTTGTTTTTTTGTCCATTTTT